>JAIEAO010000047.1 GCA_029071345.1 Muribaculaceae bacterium
ATAGGTGTAATCGGAGGCATGCTCCTCGGCACAATCGCATTACTGTTTATTACTCCCGCACTTTTTATTCAACTTGCCAACAGAAAAAATCGAGTGGAAAAGCAAGGAAATAACTAATCTAAAAGTATCTGAGTTTTGTGTTTTGGCGAAATCAAAATAACCGAAAAGGGCTGAATCCTGCAAATGGAATCAGCCCTAATTTTTTTATCATTCAAAAATTATTAGCGGAGTAATAATAGTTTTATATCTACTCAAAATTTTTTTCGGACAGCAGTAATTTAATTATAAGGATGATTGATAATTATGTTATGGGTACCTCGGAGAGGTCTAATAATCCAGTATTGCGCCCTTTTCGGGCTTTTTAACAAACGCTTTTTACATTTCGAGGAGGCCTTTCTCGGTCATGAGGGTGAGGATGTGAGCGGCGTCGGCGAGGGCCTGATCGCGGTCGATGCCGTATTTCGCTACGAGCAGATCTGCTACATCCTCCGTCTCAAACGATTTCCCTTTCAGCTCCTCCCACAGCATGGCTGCCGATGAATTGAGCGTTATGATTTTGCCGAAACTGTCGGCATTGTTTCCTTCTGCTAATACTACGTTCTGACCCATCACAGAGCGCATCGTAAATCCTTTCTTTATTTTCATAATTCTGTAGTTATTATTATTATTTTTACAGTCACCCCCTCGGGTTACTTTCTCGCGTTGACCCCCGGGGTTAACAACAATCATTTCCCCTGTGCATCCCAACCTGTCTCAATCATTAGCCATTAACCCTGCTTGGCAGGTCTGCGCGGCGTCGGCGTCGGGGCGACAGAGCATCTCGTAGCACGTCACAGTCATCACCAGCCTCTCTATCTCTTTATGACGAATCTCCCGCAGCTTCTCGCTGACAAACGGCATAAACGCTACAGAGGCGGTCAGTGACGCGTATGCCTTGAGAGGGGAGAGGGGGCGTAGCTCATTGTCGGCAGAGCGGACTATGCGCACAAACGCGCCGATAGGGGAGGACTGGTTACGGTAGCATGGCGTCTTGCCGCTCCAGGGAGATCCGTATACCATCGGCGTTCCGTCATCCGAGATGCGTATTAATGGGTTGTCGTCGTTCAGCAGTCTGGTGCCCTCGATATTCTGAAGCCATAGCCGCGCGTGGGTGCTTTTCCCTGTACCGCTCTTTCCCTTGAATAGATACGCCTTTCCATCGTAGACCACACACGAGGAATGTATCAGCAATGTACCGTTGGCGCTCGTGGCCAACATATAGGCGATCATTAGCGCGTGGGTCAGGAAATAGTAATCGTCATTCTTATTCTCCGGTGAGAGTATGATCTCCGCTCGGCTGAAATCTGTCGGCGTCTTCATCCATAGGCGTGGCTGTGATTCCGACTCATGGGTGAACTCGAAGATAAAGCTCCCTACCGTATCTCGAGCTACAGTGGCAATCGTTGGCCCGATCTCATTCGGCTCCGGTTTATAGATTATTTCGGCTTCGCATTCCGGGATAGAGGAGCATTTGATATCGACCTCGAGCGTCGGATCTTGCGATTGATCCGACTCGAAAGGGAAATATCGCGCTTCAATCATCTCCCATGCCGGAAGATCATCCTCTACCGTAATCGTCACGGCATTTTCAGCTATTATATATCGTTTAGTCATCATCATAATTTAACCTCCGAGAGGCATTTTTTGTGTTGAGAGCTTCAGCTCTCAAAGATTGTGGTGCGAACGTAATGAGCACATCAGGCGATGCTTTCCTCTTATTCGGTAGAGTAGACGTCGCAGCGGCCAGATCGCCGCCCAGATGCGCGAATATAGACGATAGCTGCCGTCGGTGACCGCGAATTTCTTACGCGGTATGATATGCCACGGCCGCCACCCCGATATGCGATGCACCTCCGTAATCTTCCCGATAATCTCCTCTCTTTTCACAACCTCGTATCCTATACAGTTATCTCCGCGGGTAATATAGAGCCTCGTTTCCCTATGCGAAGATTGTGGCTCTTGATAGGATTTCTCCGTGTTGAGAGCTTCTGCTATCAAAGATTGTGGCTCATGGTGGGATCCCTCCGTGTTGAGAGCTTCAGCTATCAAAGATTGTGGCTCGAACGAAGTGAGAGCATTCACCTCCCGAATCTCCACAAGGCGATGGACGATGCTCTTTCCGGTGCCGTCCGGTTGCTTGATTCTGAACATCAGCAGATCGCCAATCGATGGCTCCCCGTCTATGGGCGCAACGGCCACGCAGTGCTCGCCGCCCCATATCAGCGGGCGCATACTGCGACCGGAAGTCTTCGACAGCGCGAAGCCCTGCCGCTGCAGCTTAGCTTTCATCGATTCGGCATTATCCATATCCTTGTGTCTATATCATAATTGCGCCTCAGAGAGGCGTCTTATCCCAATCGGGAACACATTTATTCTTTGCAAAGAGCCGCTTGCGGTTCTCTGCTTGGTTTCATCCGTGTTGAGAGCTTCAGCTCTCAAAGATTGTGGCTCGAACGAAGTGAGAGCATTCACCTCCCGAATCTCCACAAGGCGATGGACGATGCTCTTTCCGGTGCCGTCCGGTTGCTTGATTCTGAACATCAGCAGATCGCCAATCGATGGCTCCCCGTCTATGGGCGCAACGGCCACGCAGTGCTCGCCGCCCCATATCAGCGGGCGCATACTGCGACCGGAAGTCTTCGACAGCGCGAAGCCCTGCCGCTGCAGCTTAGCTTTCATCGATTCGGCATTATCCATATCCTTGTGTCTATATCATAATTGCGCCTCAGAGAGGCGTCTTATCCCAATCGGGAACACATTTATTCTTTGCAAAGAGCCGCTTGCGGTTCTCTGCTTGGTTTCATCCGTGTTGAGAGCTTCAGCTCTCAAAGATTGTGGCAAAGCCGATTTGTCGTCAGGTGAGATTGTGGTGCGAACGAAGTGAGCACATCAGGCGAAGCCGTTTATGCCCGGAGCGTCCCTACTGTCGGCTAACTGCTGACTACAAAAAAACGCCGGCTATCGCGATAGTCAGCGTTTTTTGCTTGTCGATGAGGATTAATCCCAGTCTTCTCCCTCTCCCGGATCCGGAGAGATTTCAACACCGGTTGAGTCCTGAAGGAACGAGCCCTCAAGCAGGAGGTCAAGCTCCTCGAGAACCGGCTGTTCGTATTCATCAAAAATTTCGTATTTCATATTGTATTATCGTTTTTTATTTAATCAATGCCTTGCGCCTCAATCCGCGCTCTGAAGAATAATCTTCTATATTCGATGCAAAATTACGACTTTTTCAACTAATAACAAAACAATTTGTTAAAAAGTTTTGCATTTGCGGCTGCTGACGCATCAGCAGTTGGTTTTTTGGGGAAATCAAGAGGATGCAATTTTGAGGAACGCATCCTCCTGATTCTATAGATCTGTGTGGTTACTTAACCATCACTTTCTTGCCCATTACGATATAGATACCTTTCTCAACGTTTACCGAAGAAGTACCGGCCATTACATCAGCTACGGTTACAAGACCGCCGTTCACGTTATAGATCTCAACCTTGCCGTAATCAGCGTCAGAGTTGAACTCGATAGCGCCCTGACCGCCAACGATGCTGAGTGATGAAGCTGCGTCGATATTCTCTACAGCTGATGCGCCACCTATAATCTCGTTAGTGATGTCAACGCCAAGACGGTTCATGATGCGAACGCTGCGTACAGGCGAGAGGTCCTGGGTTGCGGGGGTGTTGGATGCAATCACCATACGGAATGCAGGGAATGTCACATTCTCGCTGGCTGCGGGTTTGAACATGCCGCCCTGGAGACCATAAATCTTGTCGGCGTTGAATGAGCCGGCGAACTCAGTGTTGTTAACGGTCTTGAATGTACCGTAGCTCTGAGTGCCGTCAGACGCATTGCCCTCTACAATCTGAGACTCGGTCTTTGCTATCTGGATTGAGCTGAGGTTTGCCTTAGTGTTTGCAGATGCAAACATCAGCACGGGAGTGTTGGCGGGTATGTCACCCTCTACGTATGTGAACCAGAACTTGCCGTCGGCCTCACGCTCGTAGGTGCAAACAGCGTTTACGCCTGTGAACTCTGATGTGTTAACAGTGAAGGGGAAGCAAACGGTATTCATTCCTGCCTTGAACTCGCGGTCGAGCGTAACGTTTTTGGCATTGATTGACTGGGGAGCGAAGAAGTTGATCTTATCTTTGATCACTACGTTCTCAGCCACATAGTTGCCGCCATCCTGATAGAACACATTGGCGAGCTCGGGGAAGACGTTGATGTCGGATGTGGCAGACTCGGCAAACATATTGTCGGGAATTGTCACGGCGCCGTCTACGCTGGTCAAGCTTGTGCCGTCGCAAACCACATATCTCTGGGTCGGAGTGGCCGTGGGGCTATAGATAGAGATATCGAAAACCTTAGTGTTGTTTGCAGGGGTAACGAGCTTCTTGGTGGTGAAGTTAACACCTACCATGTCGCGGGCGATGAAGCCGAGCTGGCCGAGACTGGTGATTTGATAGGCGGGCTGCTCACCTGCCAAATTATAATATCTGTAGGCTGAGCCGGTGTTCACAGCCACGTTGCCGAACTGAGCACCTATCGTACCGGTAGCGAAAGTACCGTTGATAGCCACGTTGGTGAGGATACCGTTAAAGTTATTGAAAGCTACACCGGAGGGGATGGTGATGATGTGGCTATCACCATTGATGTTTCCGCCGTAAGCCCTTGTGATCGGAGTGGTGACGGTGATGTCCTTGTAGAGGGTCACAGTCTTATAATTCTCCTCAGCTGCTGCGGCGAGACCTGCATTATAAGCGGTCTTAGCTGTATTATAAGCTGTCTGCGCTGTGGTCACGCTGTTCTGAGCTACAGTGATTGCATTCTCGGCATTAGTAACCGCTGTTGAGGCTGCGTTGACTGCGTTCTGCTTTGCAGTCTGATCCTTGAGAGCGGCCGACACGGCAGCGTCAGCTGCAGTCTTTCTTGCCTGAGCAGTAGTCTGCGCGTTCTGGAGATACTTCAGATAAGTGATCGCGTTGCCGCTGGCATCCTTGCAGTCTTCACCGTCCGGAGTTTTGTTGGAGCGGTATTTAGCGATAGTGGTAGTGATTGTATTTAATTCACTCTGAGCAGTCTCCAGCTCGGTGTAGAGCGGGTCGCTTTTCTCATCCGCAGTGAGCGTATCAATCTCTTTCTGAAGAGTCTCGTTGGCTGCAGTCAGATCTGTAACCTGCTGCTCGTAACGCTCATACAATGCTTTGTATTTATTGTAGAGAGTTACAGTGGAATTAGGTGATGTAGGAGCAGATAACGCACCTTCAGTATAGTAACCTTCTTTCTCATTCAACGCCTCCAATGTAGGCAAAATAAGATCATATAAAGGATAATAGTTTGACACCGTTACGCTCATTTTAACGGCTTTTGCATCTAAACCAGTTCCAAAATAATATTTAAATGTCAAAGTAGTTTTTTTGGTAGGTTCAGGCTTATCCAATACGTTATCCAAAAAATCATTGTAGTAGGATACTACATTATATGTGGTCCAAGAGCCCTTATAGTCGGTACTAAACGAGATGTTGAATGATTTGCTGCTAGTAGTATTGGACACCCTCTGGATATAAATTTCAGGATTAGAACCAGCGTATACGCCATCTTCTGAGTTATCCGGATCTTTTTCTGCCTCTTCTTGAGAAGATCTCCATGCTACATACTCATCATAGGCAGCAGAGAATGCCTGGGCATCAGTCTCAGCATCGGCAAGCCATTTTTCTGGAGTTTTATCAGCAACCATCAACGCCTCCATAAGATCCTTGTTATCCTGAGCCTGAGTTTGGGCATTGGCAATATCTTTCTCGTTGGCAGTTATTTGAGCCTGCTTTTCTTTGATTGCGTTGGCATATTTTTCGTCAATCTGAGACTGCAGGTCTGCCACTTTGTCTTTTGCATCCGGCTGGTTGCCGAGAGCTTCAGTGTACTCGTCGTTGGCTTCGGTGTATGTGGTCTGGGCCGCGGTGACTGCTTCTGCTGCAGCGGTCTGCTCTGATTCAGCATCCGTTAATGCTTGGTCAGCAGTCTCGAGATCACCTTGTGCTTTCTCAAGCGCTTCATCGGCCGAATCTTTGGCGTCCTCCTTGGCCTTAAGGTTATCTTTCGCAGTTTTCAGCGCTTCAGCAGCCGGATCTGTATCGGGCAACTCTTCATTAAACTGTTTGGGATTGTTGATTGCTTCGACAAAGTCAGCCCACGACATGGTGGACTTGTCTTTCAGAATCACGTCTGCATACATCGACGCACCGCCTGCGAGAAGTGCGGCGCACAATGTAAATTTTAGCGTTCTTTTAATCATAGTGTTTTAATTATAGTGTTTATTATTATTTATTATCAGTTTTCAGTTGTCAGTAGCGGAAGTTTCCTAACTTCCGCACTTTGTCGTGTCATTGCGGAGGTTTGGAAACCTACGCTACGGCATTTAAGCTGCCTCTGAGGCGAGTGAAATGCGAAGCCGGTTGTCGCAAGGTGCTTATCCATCATTGGCACGAGCCGCTTGCGGCCCTTCCGATTTCGCGGACGCGATTTATCGCGTCCCTACTTTTCGCTAACCGGCGTCCACTCCATGGAGCGGCTCTACAGTTCGCTATTGTTCGGAGCGACACTTGCTTGCCAAGTGTCGGCATAACCGGGCAGTTGCAAGCAACAGCCCCCCCGATTTTTCGCCGTCACGGAGTGCCGGCGTTACCATCGCCCCGCCCTCTTCGGGCTAACTCTCCGCTTCTCATGTGTTGAGAGCTTCAGCTCTCAATCGGGAGATTGTGGATCGAACGCAGTCAGAGCATCCTTGCCAATGCGGCTCGCATTCATTGACAATATGCTGACAATCAGGGAGTTGTGTTTAATCCTTAATTATCAGCCATAAAGCGCGAATGCATAGTTTGCGAAATAATGCGCAAATTTATATCAAAATCTGCGATTTGCCAAATAAAATGCCAAAATTTGTAGTTAAAAAATCGAATTTTAACTTTAACTTAACTTAAACTTAACTTAATGCAGAGTTGAAAGCAACCACCCCCTCGCTCAAGCTCGGGCCCGCAACAAAACAAGAGAGCAAAGGGATAGGCGTCGACTTGAATGAGAAGCCGCAAGCGGCGCATGCGGGAGACGGATCCGCGACCACCTCCGACAAACCAGCTTCGCCTGAGCGCCCGCAAGCGGGCTGAACCTAAGACACAGCTTTCGCCTATTCGATGTGGAGGATGTCGTGGCAGTAGGGGGCGATGGCGGTGCGGTGGTGGGCGATGATGATGATGGTGGCGTCGGGGCGGGCGGCATCGAGGCGCCGCATGAGCAGCTCGGCGGTGTCGGCGTCGAGGGCGCTGTTGAATTCGTCGAGGATCATGATGGAGCCGGGGCGAAGGAGTGCGCGGGCGATGGCGATGCGCTGTGCCTGCCCTTCGCTGAGTCCTTCGCCGGCTTCGTCGCAGGGTGTGTCGAGACCGAGGGGGAGGTCGAAGACGAAGTCGGCGACGGCGGTGTGCAGTGCGTCGACGAGCTTTTCTTCGGAGGCGTCGGGGTCGGCGAGGAGGAGGTTGTCGCGGATGGAGCCGTGGAGGAGGGTGTTGCCCTGAGGGACGTAGGCGAAGTGGCGGAGGGCGGCTTCGGCTGATGTGCTCACTTCGTTCGCATCACAATCTTTGAGAGCTGAAGCTCTCAACACGGAAGAAGAGGGCTTCACCTCCGACAAACCGGCTTCGCCTGAATTCTGATCTTCTTCGCGGTCGCGGCATGCCGCGACTCTACTGTTCGCACCACAATCGGCCTTCGGCTCATGGTAGATTTCGATGGAGCCTGAGTCGGGGGGGAGGAGGCCGAGGAGGAGCTTGATAAGGGTGGTTTTGCCGGCGCCGGTGGAGCCGACGATCATGGTGCGGCTGCCGGGGCGGAAGTCGTGGCTGAAGCGGGAGAGGATGGGGCGTGAGTCGGCGTCGTAGCGGAAGGAGAGGTCTTTGACGCAGATGCCGGCTGCACCTGATGTGCTCACTTCGTTCGCACCACAATTTTTGAGAGCTGAAGCTCTAAACACGGAAGAAAAAGGCTGGTCGATGGCGCGGAGGCGGTCAAGGGCGACGGAGGTGGAGATGAATGCGGGAACGTAGCCTGATAGGGAGGCGATAGGGTTTTGGATGCGGTTTACGAGTTGGATGAAGGCGGTCATGGTGCCGTATGTGATGACTCCGGCCCGGAGGCTGAAGATGCTCCATCCGAAGGCTGTGAGATAGCCGGAGATGAATCCGAGCTGAACGATGACTCCGCTGAGGCGCGAGAGGTGTGTCTGTTCTTTATTGGATTGGTCGAGGCGGCTCTGTATGTTGCCGATGCGGTGGTCGATGAGGGGGAGGCATTCGAGGGTACGGAGGAGCGTGCGGTGTTTGAGTCCTTCTTGAAGGGAGACGTGCATATCGCTTTCTTTTTCGCGGATGTCGGCGGTGAGCTGGCGCTGGCGTTTAAAGTAGAGTTTGCTGGCAAGGACACAGAGGGGCATTATTATTATAGGGGTGAGGGCGAGATAGGGATTGAGGAGGGCGAGGAAGATGAAGGCTCCGAGGAGCTGCACGATCATGACGACGAGGTTGGGGAGCTGGGTTAGGGTGAAGTTTGAGACTGTGCGCACGTCGAGGGTGAGGCGGTTTAGCATGTCGCCGCTATGGAAGCCTTGCTGGCCGCTGACGAGGGGGCGGCGCATGAGGATGTTGAAGAGGCGGCGGCTGATGGCGTTGTTCATCCGGAGGGTGGCGCGCGCTTCGATGTATCTTCCGCATTGGGAGAGGAGCATGCTGCCGATGAGGCATATGACCATGAGCGAAAACCACAGGATGAGGGTGTCGACGGGGGCTGGGGTGCGACCTGTGGCGCAGTCGATGGCTGTTTTGCTCAGCCATATAAATGTGAGCATGACGCCGACGCGGACCACACCGATGATGGTGCGGAGGATGGCTGTGCGATGGAAGCCGTCGGTGATGTGCCAGAGATATTTTATGTAACCTTTCAATTAATGATTAATAATTATGGGTTAATGAATTATTGTGCTCACTTCGTTCGCACCATAATCTTTGAGAGCTGAAGCTCTCAGCACGGAGGAGGAGAGAAACCGGCTACGCCTACACCCTCGCTGAAGCTCGGGGCTGAGACAAATAGCTTCGCCACAATTTTTGAGAGCTGAAGCTCTCAACACGGAGGAGGGGAGCAGCTTCTTCGCGGTCGCGCCATGCCGCGACCCTACTGTTCGCACTACAATCTATTTCTACTTGGAGCGGCGGAGGAGGCGGAGGGGGCCATTGAATAAACGGCGGAAGTAAAGGAATGTTGCTTCGGAGGGGATGACGGGGAGGAGGGTGAGGAAACTTTTTGTGTAGCTGAGGGTTTTCTCGGTTGCGTAGCGCATCCCGGTGTAGCCGTAGCTTTTGAATTTGAGATATTCTTCGGAGTAGTAGCCGAAGTTGCCGCCGGTCATGATCTCTTCGAATACTTTTTCGGATTTTCTGGAGTAGGCGGGGTCGTAGAGGGGGATTTTGCCTGCCGGGATGCCGAGATGGTTTACGGCGATGCAGGCGAAGAGTCGCCACCCTCCAGTTAAGCCGAAGCGACGGATGTTTTTTATGATTTTTTCTTTGTCTATGTCGTCGGCGTGGGTGTGAAAGATCATGGCCCAGTCGCATACCTGGCGCAGCCCGATACCTCCCTCGAGGTAGTGCCGCCATGCGTGGTAGAAGATGTAGATGGTATCGAAATCGCAGGAGGGGAGGGTGATATCGGTGTCGCCTACGGTCAATGCGCGGCGTTGTAGGGAGTGCTCAAGTTCTTCAGTGACCCATTGCTGAAAGCGTTTGTTGCGGTAAGGGGTGAAGATGCGTGAGGCGATGCGGTGGATTTCGATGGGGGCGCCATGGAAGTTGAAGGCGAAGTGCTGGTCGGTTTTGTTGAGCTTTACGCCGGGTTTGACAAGGTTTTCCCTGCGGCAGACCTCGAATGCCTTTTTATATGATGAGGTGCCGACATAGAAGTCGATGTCGCCGGAGTGGCGCATCTGTGGCTGTCGGTAGTAGCGTGCTACGCCCTGCCCTTTGAGGAGGACACCGTTGATGCCGTGCTTTTTGAAGAATTCCACTAATCGGGCGGCGGTCTGCTCAAGGACGAGGTTGGCCTGAATGAGGCCGAGGGCGAATTTATTCATCTTGGCCCGGAGTTCGCCTGTGGGGCGCAGCGATTCGGGAAGGAACTGGAGGGCGTCGATGATGATTCCGAGGACGGTGTGTTTGCGGGCGAGCTTGGTGATGGCCTTCCAGTCGATGCTCTCGGGGAGCTCGGCGGGTGGGATCGGGGTGCCGTACATCCCGGATCTCAATAGTGATAGAAATATTTCGATTTGAGGCATCTTTTTTTGTTTAATTATTAATTGTGCTCACTTCGTTCGCACCACAATCTTTGAGAGCTGAAGCTCTCAACACGGAGAGGAGGGGGAGCTGCTTCTTCGCGGTCGCGGCATACCGCGACCCTACTGATCGCACCACAATATTTGAGAGCTGAAGCTCTCAACACGGAGGAGGAGGGCTTCAAACACTAAGAAATATCGCTGAGGACGCGATATATCGCGTCCCTACTTTTATAAAAATCGTCCCTACTTTTATAAATATAAGGAAAGAGGCTGTGCCGGGATTGACATAGCCTCTTTGATTCTTTTTGGTGGTTAGCGTTAGGCCTCTTTGGGCTGAACGTTGATGAATTTGCGACCTTCCTTACCTGTTGAGAAGACTACGATTCCATCAATGAGTGCGAAAAGAGTGTGGTCTTTACCGATGCCTACGTTGAGACCGGGATGATGTACGGTGCCACGCTGACGTTTGAGGATGTTACCTGCTTTGCAGTATGAACCACCGAAGATTTTTACACCAAGTCGTTTGCTTTCTGATTCGCGGCCGTTCTTCGAACTACCGACACCTTTCTTATGTGCCATTTCTTATCTACGGTTTTAAGCAGTTACAATTTTTTTAACTAACACTTTGGAGAATTGCTGGCGATGGCCGTTTTTGCGGCGATAGCCTTTGCGACGTTTTTTCTTGAAAACGATCACTTTGTCTCCTTTAACGAGGGGAAGCAGCACTTCGCACTCGATTTTAGCGCCTTCAACGGCAGGCGCGCCGACTTTAACATCGCCGTCGGCGTCAACGAGAAGAACTTTGTCGAAAGAGATAGCTTCACCCTCTTTGATCTCGTCGCCGAGGTGGTGAACATACAGGAACTTGCCTTCTTCGGCTTTGAACTGCTGTCCTTTGATTTCTACGATAGCGTACATTTAAACTATTGAATTATAGATGAATCCGTTGGGCGGAGACTTCACGGAGCCTCACTTTTTCGAGCCTTGGCGGAAAATGCACGACAAAATTACAAAAAAAATCTCATTCTGCAAAACGTGAGATGCTTAAATTTACGGAATTATTTTGTGTATGTGGGGAATTTGTATTAACTTTGCGGAGCTTTTTGAGAAAAGTGGCAGTGAAAGACCGGGAGAGTCTCCTGCGGATGCTTTTCAAAGAAAAGTTCATTTTTAATCATTCACTTTTTAAAATCTCTCAATTATGCATCTTTCAGCAGAAGAAAAGAAACAGATTTTCGAGACTTACGGCCAGGGCCCGACAGACACAGGTAGCCCCGAAAGCCAGATCGCGCTTTTCTCAGTGCGTATCAAGCACCTCACAGAGCACCTTAAGCAGAACCACAAGGACTACACTACAGCCCGCGCTCTTAAGGCACTCGTAGGTCAGCGCCGCAGCCTTCTCGATTACCTTATCCGCAAGGATATCAGCCGCTATCGTGCGATTATCGCTAAGAAGGAGCTCGGAATCAGAAAATAATTTCTGTAAGATTCGAAAAAATGAAAAAGCAGAGGATAAATCCTTTGCTTTTTTTGTTTATATAAAGAGAATTTAAATTATTTTTGCAGTCTGTCTGAGTGCCTACGGCACCGCGCACCGGCCTTTGGCCGACGTTCGCTCTCAGCCGACGTGCGAATATCTAAAGATATTTGTAAATGAATAAGGTCAGAAAAGTAATCGACAGATTTCCGGCGTGGTCTTTTACGATCGCGACGAGCGTCCTGATCTTATGGCTTACGCTCGCGCCTCATCCGGTGGGAGAGTTGAAGATGGGATTGTTTCCGGGGGCGGACAAGGTGGTGCATGCCATCATGTTCGGAGCGCTTACGGGGGCTATGCTTCTGGATTATGAGCGACGCAGGGGATGGCAAACGGCAGGAGCCGGTTTTGTGGCTTTAGCAGTGGCTACGGGCACCATGGCCGGGGTAGTTATCGAATTCGCTCAGGAGGCCATGCATATAGGCCGGTCGTTTGACGTGGCCGATATGGTCGCCGATTTCGTCGGCGCGTTTATAACCGGGGTCTTATGGCACATTATAAGATTGAAGATTGATGGAGGAAAA
Source organism: Muribaculaceae bacterium (assembly GCA_029071345.1). Lineage (GTDB taxonomy): Bacteria > Bacteroidota > Bacteroidia > Bacteroidales > Muribaculaceae > Lepagella. The sequence continues at coordinate 12,467 of JAIEAO010000047.1, forward strand.
GAAAAATCCTGAAGAGGAGCAACATAGGAATGAGCCTGGCGCAGCGGCAGAAGCCGCGCCGGTGAAGAAAGGTAAGAAACACCTGATCCGGCCGACATGGCTTCGGAGGGTGCTGAAGACCCTGATGTGTGTGGTAATAGTGGTGCTTCTCATACCGGTGCTGCTCTATATCCCTCCGGTTCAGACGTTCGTGAAAAATCAGGCATGCAAGATTGTGGAGAAATCCACGGGCATGAAAATAGAGATAGGGACGTTCCGGCTGAAATTTCCGTTGGATGTCGACCTTAAAGATGTATTGGTGCTTGACCAGCAGGCCGATACGATGGTGAGGGCTTCGAATGTGCTGGTGGATGTGAAGATGCTTCCTCTCTTAGGGCTTGATGTGCAGCTCAACAAGCTGAGCCTTTCCGACGGATATTACCGCATGATCTCGCCCGACTCCTCGATGATAATGAAAATCGCGGCCGGATTGCTTGAGGTGGATGGCGGAAGTTACGCCAATATGCGCACCGGTGAAATCAATCTCGACCGGGCTTTACTCCGAAAAGGAGACCTGAAACTTTACATGAACGTATGGAAGCAGCAGCAGACTCCTAAAGACAGCACTCCGACGGCATTCGTGATCAAGGCCGGAGATCTTCAGCTGGAAGATTTCTCGTTTGGAATGTCGATGCTTCCCACGATAGATACACTCTATCTCAAGGCCGGAAACGTGCGTCTCGATAGCGGCGTTATCGACTTGGGTAAAAACAGCGTGAGCTGGAAACTGGCCACGGTCGGCCGCGGCTCGGGTGCCTACATCACCCCGACGCCAGAATGGGTTGCGGCTCATCCGGCTCCCGTGACTCCCCCGTCCGACTCCGCTCCGATGGTGATAAAAGGTGACTCGATCTCTCTCGACGACTTCGGTTTCATATATGCCATGAAAGGTGCCGAGCCATTACCCGGCTTCGATGCCTCTTATATCTCTGTCAGCGACATCGGGATGGGGATGAAGAATTTCTATAACGCAGGGTCTACGGTGAACCTCCCTATCACGCGCCTTGAGGCCAAAGAAAGGAGCGGTCTCCAGATCGTGAGCGGACGAGGCTCGATAGGGGTGGATTCCACCGGACTTGCTCTCAAGAATCTTGATCTGCGCACTATATATTCAAAGGTTACGGGTTCGGCCGACATACCTTTTGCATTGATGGCTCTTAAGCCGGACGCGGGTGTGAATGTGAATGTCGGCGCCATGATCGGCTTGCCCGATGTGGATGCGTTCATGCCCGACCTTAAAGAATACACCCGCCTTCTGCCGGCGCGAAATCCGCTTGAAGTGGCCGTGGAGGCTACCGGTACGCTCGCCTCGGTGGATATCGACCGTCTTGATGTCACGCTCCGCGACATTTTGGGGCTGAAAGCTGAAGGTTATGCCGATAACCCCCTTGACATTAAGAAATTGGAGGCTGATGTGGATTTTGAAGGGTTTGTGGCCGATCCTCGCCTGATAGATAAGTTTACAGGAATGTCGGATATTAAGATTCCGGCATTCAAACTCAAAGGAAACGCCACGGCCAACCATGAAAACTATGGCGCCGACTTTACTTTCGTCAGCACGGCCGGAGATGCCTCCGGCGCCGGGCACGTCGGGATAAATTCGGAGAAATACAACGTAGACCTCGAAACCAAGTCACTCGATATATCTAAAATCATGCCCTCGTTGGGAATCGGCAAAGTCACGGCCAAAGTGCAGGCCGACGGTAGCGGGTTCAATCCGCTGAGCGGGAAGGCTGTGACCAATGCGAGTGTGGATGTGAGATCGCTCGAATATAATCATCGTGCGCTTACCAATATCCGGGCTGATGTCACGCTCCATAATGATAATACGTTTGTATTGCTGGCAAACTCGGCCAACGCCGGAGCTGATTTCGAAGTCGAGGGTACGGGAGCTATTTATCCGGATGATTACAAGTTCGATCTCGTGGCCAAACTGCGCGACATAGATCTGCAGAAGCTCGGGCTGTCGGAGACAATGAATTCGGGCAAAGGTATCATCTCCCTTACAGGAACAGCCAGCCCCGAGAAATGGCTTTATGACGCCGACCTTAAGGTGACTGAATTCGACTGGAATCTTCCGAATCAATACATCCACCTCCCCAGCGGGCTGACGGCTCACGTGTCGGCTCAGGAAAACAGTACGCTTCTCAATGTGGACTCGTATCTGACAGATCTGAAATTCCAGAGTCCGACCGGACTTAAGACAGTTGTCGACAAGTTCTCGAAAGTATCCGATATAGTCATGGCTCAGATCAATAAGCGGGATCTGCAGATGGATACATTGAGCCGCGATCTACCGCCGTTCACCCTTACGATGAACGCATCGGGCAGGGGAGTGCTCAATCAGTTTCTCGTGCCGTCGGGAATGAGCATCGACACCGTTTTCGGCGCGCTGCGTAAAGATTCGCTCTTTACGGGTGATGTGGCGGTCAGAGGGTTCTCATCAGGCTCCATATCTATTGATACGATAGGTCTTAATATCAGTGAACGTCGCAATCTGCTTGACTATAAAGTGCACATGGGTAACCGCCCCGGCACAATGGATGAGTTCGCGCAGGTGAACGTCAACGGATATGCGGGCGGTAATCGTCTCGGACTATATCTCGTGCAGCACAACATCAAGGGGGATATGGGTTATCGTTTAGGTTTCACAGCCGCGCTGCAGGATTCAGTGGCCTCGGTGCACTTCACACCTCTGAAATCCACCATCGCCTACTTGCCGTGGCAGTTTAATGCCGACAACTACATTGATTATAATATCTATAACCGCAAGATCGATGCGAAGCTTCTGGCGCAAAGCTCGGAGAGCAGCATTCTGATTGAGTCCGAACCTGCGACAGACGGTTTTGAAGCATTGCACGTGAAACTTGACAATATCCACATTCAAGACTTCCTCAGCATGTCGCTTCTGGCGCCGCCTGTGACGGGTTCTATCGATTCTGATCTTAAGGTGCAATATGACGGGTCGAGCCTGCGCGGCGGGGGCACGCTGGATGTGTCGGAACTCACTTATGAAAAATATAAACTCGGAGACTTCAATCTGGGTATAAGGGCCGGCTTGCGTAAAGACGGACACACCGGGGTGGATGCCACACTCAATATCAACGGAAAAGAAGCTGTCACGGCTTATGCACGTCTGCGCCCCGATTCCGTCGGACTCGAACCGGACAGCATTGGCGTGACCCTCACACGCTTCCCCCTCAATCTGGCCAATCCTTTCCTCGACAATATGGCCACCCTCTCGGGGGCTCTTACAGGCGCGATGCGTATGGACGGATCGTTCACCAAGCCGATGCTTAATGGTTTTATAGCGTTTAACGATGCCTCGGTGAATATCCCTATGGCCGGATGCACGTTAAAGATGGATTCCGTGCCAATCAACGTTGTCAACAGCGTTGTGAATTTCGACAAATTCGATATTTACGGAGCTAACAAGAATCCTATCGTCATCGATGGCGATGTGGATGCATCGTCGTTCAGTAATATCCTCCTCAATCTGCAGGCGAATGCCGATAATTTCCAGCTTGTCAACAGCAACAGTAAGTCGCAGGGAGACCTCTACGGTAAGCTCTTCCTCGATTTGGGAGCATCGGTGAAAGGATCGCTGTCACTGATGGATATCAAGGCAAACCTCAATATCCTCGGCAACACCGATGCGACCTATCGCCTTAATCTCAATCCCGATCAGATTGCGGGAAATTCCACGAGCAACGTAGTGAAATTTGTGAATTTCAACGACACCACGCAGGTGGTGAAGGCCGATTCAGTGCAGCAGACATCGTCAATGCGTATCCGCGCCGGACTCACAATCTCCCCCGGATCGCAATTCACCGTGCTGCTTATGGGAAGCGGAAAGGTTCAGGTGCAGCCCACTGCCAATCTCAACTACTTCCAGAACTACATGGGCGATATGAAACTCAATGGAAATGTCACTATCGGTAACGGATTCGTGCGCTACAGCATCCCCGTGATCGGCGAAAAGATGTTTGATTTCAATCCGGCGAGTCAGGTGACATGGAGCGGCGACATAATGAATCCGCGACTAAACATAATCGCGTCAGATGAGATAAAGGCATCCGTGACGCAGGGATCAGTGAGCAGGCTTGTCAACTTTATCGTCAATCTGAATGTGGCGGGAACGCTGAGCGCGCCGAAGGTGTCGTTTGATCTTTCCACTAACGATGACCTCGCCTTGCAGAACGAACTGGCGTCAATGAGTGCCGATCAGCGTATGACACAGGCGATGAATCTGCTCCTTTACGGGTCGTATGTGGGTCAGAATACCAAAGGCTCCGCCAACACCAATATGCTTTACGGCTTCCTTGAATCGCAGCTAAATTCCTGGGCGGCCAAGACCATAAAAGGTGTGGACCTCTCATTTGGCATCGATCAGTATAATCAGGGAGTAGACGGCAATGTGCAGACTCAGACCAGCTACAGCTATCAGGTGTCGAAATCACTCTTCAACAACCGATTTAAAATTCAGGTCGGAGGTAACTACAACACAGACTCATCGGCCGAAGACAACTTCGCACAGAACATCTTCAGCGATATCACCGCCGAATATATCCTGAAACAGACCGAAACCCTGAACATGTCGGTGAAATTGTTCAGACACATAGATTTCGAAAGCATACTTGAAGGAGATATCACCGAGACCGGTGCCGGCTTCGTGATGAAACGCAAGTTAAACAATCTGCTTCACCTCTTCAGATTCAGAAATAAGAAAAAATCAGGTAGACAGGATTCAGAAGAGAGTGTGAAGACCGATACGTTACAGAAAAATGATGTGGTCGTGAAGAATGACTCAACTGCAATCAAAAAGGATGATACTGATGAATAGACCGAACATATATATAAAGGCCGGGGCCATGTCGGCTTTGCCCTTGTTGCTGATAGTGGTGCTTTTTCTGGCGGGCTGCTCCACAACCTCCTTGCTCAAAGATGGGGAAACGCTCTACAACGGAATGAAACTTGATGTGAAGCCGGCTGAAGGAGAGAAACTTCCCTCTGAAATGATGTCGGACATCACCACTGCCGTCAATGTGAAGCCCAATAACCCGTGGCCCCTGATATCTCCTTACAAGCGTATGCCCATACCTTACGGCCTTTGGATCTACAATCATGTCAGCGACTCCGCCAAGGGGCTGAAAGGGTGGATTTACCGTAAATTCGCGGAATCGCCCGTGCTTGTTGAGAACGCGCGCCCGTCGATGCGCGTCGATATGCTCAAAGAGATACTTGACAATAACGGTTATTTCGGATCCGCAGTATCCTACGGTCTGGAGTATGCCAAGAACCCTAAGAAGGCGACAATAGTATATAATCTGGATGTCACCAAACCCTATCTCATTGATTCCATACAGTATATCAACGACGGAACTAAATTAGGACATCTCATCGACACCATATCCAAGCGCAGCCGCTACCTTACGAAAGGTGAGCGCTTCTGTGTGGATTCACTTGAGTCCGTGCGCACGAAGATTGCAAACACGCTGCGTAACTTAGGATTCTATTATTTCCGTCCGGAATATATCGAATATCTGGCCGACACGCTGATCACCCCTAAGTCAGTAGCACTTAGAGTTACTCTTGCCGACAATATCCCTAACATGGCGCGTCTGCAATATAAACTCAATAATATATACACCTCCGTGCTGAGAAGGAGCACAAGAAATCCCGGCATCCCCGACACTATCCATACGGCAGATAAAGGTGAGCTGATAGTCTATCGGCCGGCCAAACTGAGAAAGAACCTCATTCCTTCGTGCATTACATTTCGTAAAGGGCGAATATTCTCGGTCTGGAACATGGACCGCACACAAGAGAGATTGTCGCGACTCGGCATCTTCGGCAATATCCAGCTGCAGCCGGTGCCGGTAGACACTACGGCGGAAAATCCGTTGCTCGACCTTTACATCACCTGTCAGTTCGACCGCCCGATGGAAGCAACATTCGAGGCAAACGTAGCCTACAAATCGAATTCCTATCTGGGTCCGGGTATCATATTAGGTGTCACCAACAACAATACTTTCGGCGGAGGTGAGAAACTTTCGCTAAAGGCCAACGCCAGCTATGAATGGCAGACGGGGCATAACAGCAATAGTGTCTTCAACAGTTATGAGTTCGGACTCACCGGGTCGCTGGCCTTTCCACGCCTGCTTGCTCCGAAGTTTATACGACGCACTGAAAGTGAACTTAACTGGACCACGGTCTCAATCGGTGCGGACCTGATGAACAGGCCCCATTACTTTAAGCTTGCCGAATTTCACACCGGCATCAATTATGAGTGGCATCCGTCGCGAAATGCCTACAATCAGTTTACTCCTTTCAAATTGAGTTATACAAAACTCATGCATACCACTCCTGAATTTGAAGAAACAATGGCGGCGAACCCCGCGGTTGCCCTTAGTTTCCAGAGTCAGTATATCCCGCAGATGAGCTATACTTATACGCTCGATAAATTTCTGGAACGGGAAAAGATTAACGGTATCAATTTTACTGCTACCGTAACAGAGGCCGGCAACATCTTCGATGGAATTTATAAACTCTGCGGAGTGAAAGGGGAAAAGAAGCTGTTCGGCACACCGTTCTCACAATTTGTGAAAGGACAGGCGCAGTTAGTATACAGCCGTCGCCTTATAAGAGGCACCGACCAATGGTTAGTGTCGCGGATACTGATAGGCGCCGCGCATGCTTACGGCAATTCGAAGGTGGTTCCATATTCCGAGCAGTTCTATATCGGCGGTGCAAACTCCATCCGGGCCTTCACTGTCAGATCGCTCGGCCCCGGCAGCTATCGCGCGCCGGCCGATATGGTAAACGGATATTTCGACCAGACCGGTACTTTCAAGCTTGAACTTAACTCCGAATACCGTTTCCCGATTATCAGTGTGCTTCATGGCGCGGCGTTCGTGGATGCGGGTAATATCTGGTTGCTTAAGAACGACCCACAGCGTCCGGGCGGACAGTTGCAGGCTAAGACATTCCTGCGCGATATAGCATTAGGCACAGGCGTAGGTCTGCGTGTCGACATCGGGATGCTCGTAATCCGCGGAGACCTCGGTTACGGTCTTCATGCTCCTTATTATACAGGCACCAACCATTATTTCAACATCGCGTTTAAGAAAGCATTCGCATTCCATCTCGCGATCGGATACCCGTTCTAATTGAAAAATTTTTATGTTTTATAACATGGAATAGATGAAAATTGATTAAATTTGCAGAATAATACGTTGAGGCTGTACTTATGCCCTGATTAAGTTGATTTATAGAAGTTATGCAGAATATCAGAAATGTCGCGATTATCGCGCATGTAGACCACGGTAAGACAACACTTGTAGACAAGATGCTCTTAGCCGGTCATCTCTTCCGGGAGAACCAGAACGCCGGTGAGCTTATCCTTGACAATAATGATCTGGAGCGCGAACGCGGTATAACAATTCTTTCGAAAAACGTATCCATCAATTATAAGGGCACAAAGATCAATATCATCGACACTCCGGGACACGCCGACTTTGGTGGCGAAGTGGAGCGCGTGCTCAACATGGCCGACGGTTGCCTGCTTCTTGTAGACGCATTCGAAGGCCCGATGCCACAGACCCGTTTTGTGCTCCAGAAGGCTATTCAGATGGGGCTGAAGCCCGTCGTGGTCGTAAATAAGGTAGATAAACCCAACTGTCGCCCCGATGAGGTGAATGAGATGGTGTTTGACCTGATGTTTAACCTCGACGCTACAGAAGAACAGCTTGATTTCCCCACGATATACGGTTCGGCTAAACAAAACTGGATGTCGACCGACTGGAACAAGCCGACAGAAGATATCACAGCTGTGCTTGATGCAATAATCGAAAACATTCCCGCTCCGACGCAGATTGAGGGTGATCCGCAGATGCTGATCACGAGTCTTGACTTCAGCAATTATGTAGGTCGAATCGCAGTGGGGCGTGTTCATCGCGGCACAATACGCGAAGGTCAGGAACTCGGTCTTTGCAAGAAAGACGGCACCGTGACCCGTCAGCGCGTCAAGGAACTCCATACTTTTGAAGGTATGGGTCGCAAGAAAGTTCAGGAGGTATCGAGCGGTGATATCTGTGCGATCGTAGGTCTTGAGAACTTTGAGATCGGCGATACGCTAACTCTCTTCGATAATCCCGAGCCGCTTCCCCGCATCGCCATCGACGAGCCTACGATGTCGATGACCTTCACCATCAATGACTCCCCCTTCTTCGGCAAAGACGGAAAGTTTGTGACTTCGCGCCATATCAACGACCGTCTGGAACGCGAACTCGACCGCAACCTTGCTTTGCGCGTTCGAAAAGATCCGAACGAAGATAAATGGACAGTCTTCGGCCGCGGTGTGCTTCATCTGTCGATCCTTATAGAGACAATGCGTCGTGAGGGTTATGAGTTGCAGGTGGGTCAGCCTCAGGTAATCATCAAAGAGATCGACGGAGTGAAATGCGAGCCGATCGAATCATTGACCATTAACGTGCCCGAAGAGTATTCATCTAAAGTGGTGGATCTGGTGACACGCCGCAAAGGTGAGATCGTATCGATGGAGACTCGCAACGACCGCATAGATATCGAATTCCTTATTCCGTCGCGAGGCATCATCGGACTCCGTAATAACATCCTCACTGCTACAGCCGGAGAGGCGATCATGGCTCACCGATTCTTTGAATATCAACCCTGGAAAGGGGATATCGAGCGACGCACTAACGGCTCGCTGATCGCATTAGAGGCCGGAACTGCGTACGCCTACGCCATCGACAAACTTCAGGACCGCGGCCGCTTCTTCATCTTCCCGCAGGAGGAGGTTTATGCCGGTCAGGTGGTAGGAGAGAACGCCAAGGATAACGATATCGTGGTCAACGTCACCAAATCGAAGAAGCTCACCAATATGCGAGCCTCGGGTGCGGACGATAAGGCAAGGATCGTGCCCCCGGTGGTGTTCTCGCTTGAAGAGGCTTTGGAATATATCAAGGAAGATGAATATGTGGAGGTGACTCCTAACCATATCCGTCTGCGCAAGATCATCCTCGACGAAATCGAGCGCAAACGCGCCAACCGTTAGTAAACTTTTACATATTTGTGGTACTCATCAAAAACTAGGTTTATTATTTGTAGGGACGCACCATGGTGCGTCCTAAACTTAGTTAATTAATTCCTTTAGAATGGAAAACAGAAGGTCTCCGCGGGCAATTTTTCATGATTATTCCGGTGGGGAATATTTTGTAACGATTTGTACAAGGAATAAGGAACATTTCTTTGGAAAGATCATTAAAGGGGAAATGTTATTAAGCCCAATAGGAATAGTTGCTCAAAAAAACTTGGAGGATTTATCTATTCATTATTCATATGTTGAAATTCCGTTATTCGTTATTATGCCGAATCATATCCATGCTATAATATGTATTCGGAAACCAAAGAATTATTCCTCATCGGGTATTCCAACTAAAAGGTCAGGACTTTCCGTTGTGATTGGAGGATATAAGCAATCTGTGACAATGTATGCAAGAAGAAATAATATTGACTTCGGTTGGCAAGGCCGTTATCACGATCATATAATTAGAGGGATTAACGATGCCAATAAGATAACAGATTACATTAACAATAATATTGCTCGATGGGATATGGATTGTTATTATTAATATTAGATATATGGTTGGGTGGCGGACGCACCATGGTGCGTCCCTACAAGCAATATGACAAGTTATTGTACTAAACGAACAAAAGGGGGAGAACAAGCGTTATAAAGATACAGAAGGCAAAAACCTCCGGATGGCGCGAAGCCCCTTGAGAGTTTCTTCATAAGTAAATATTAATAGATTAGAAACATGGCGGTGAGTCAATTTGACTCACCGCTTTTGTACATGGAGCCTATTTATACGAATAGAGTATAAAAAAAAGACCCTCGGAAGTGCTTCCGAGGGTCGTTATCCCGATCCGTTAATATGATATTGCGCCCTTTATAAGAACTATGAATGGCCGGGTATTTCTTTTTAGCCGTTGAAGACGCCCATCAAGTCTTCTCCTGTACCTATGACGAAAAGCCAATAAACGAGGATGAAGATGAGTATCAATACTCCAAGCCACAACCAAAGGCGGTTGGATTTTGCGACACCATTGTTTTTCTGTTTCTTGCCGTGAGCGGGCATGCTCTCTGCTATATTGTTTTCACGAGCGTTGTTTTCTCTCACATGTCTTTCCTTAGTATTCATAACCGTAATGTTTTTGTTTGATATTAAAACACTGCGGCGTTAAATGTTGTTCACGGAAATTGCAGTTTTTTATTATTCGAAAATATTCCAGTTGAGATTCAGCATCAGTGTTGACGCTGATTTGTGAGGCATTGCGTAGGAGAGCCCGACTCCGAAACTTTTGACTCTGATTCCGGCTCCTAAAGAGAATCCGGAAAGGAAATTGCGCTGGTATGCGCTCATGTCCGTACGTGTTTTGTAGTTGTAACCGAGACCGATATAGAATTTCTCGGTGGGGGCGTATTGCAGTCCGAATACGAGATGGCGGAATAAATCGGAGAAGAAATTTGCCTTTTTCTCCAGATTTTTGTCCGGGTCGTTCTTATCGTGAGAATAATAAGGGAGTCGCCATTTTGTCAGGTTCCATGCGTTGATGGAGATCTGAAACGGAGAGTTGCCGATGGTCTGCATATATCCGAGGCGGATGTCGAACGGAAGACGGTTATACTCATCATGAAATCTCTTCACCTGACCGCCCATGTTGGTAAGCACGGCTGAGAAGGATAGGTCTTTTTCTTCGTTGTAGTAATTGATTCCGAGGTCTACGGCCATTGCGAATGCGGTGTAACGCTCGTAGGTGCTGTAGATCATGCGGTAACTCACGCCGCCGCGCAGACGCGAAGTGATGTCGTGGGAGTATGAGCCTTCAAAAACGAAATCTGCAGGGGTGAATGATCCGGTAGATGTGCCGTCGGATAGATAGCCGTCGAATGAACCATAGTTGAGATAGCGGATTCCGGCACTCCAGGCACCATGTTCGCCTGCATACATACCGAATTTGGCTCCTCCGAAATTGCCCGACCCGAGATAGTGCATATATGACACCGCAGCCTGCATTCCGATCTCAGGCCCCAACAAGGCGGGGTTCTGGTCTACAAGCATGACGTCGCTATCGATCAAAGCCGTGTTTACGCCTCCCAAAGCGTAAGCGTGCGAGGAGCTGGGTATGTTCAGGAAGCTATAGCCCGATGTCGATTCCTGAGCCGACAATGAGCTGACGCCACCGATCGCAGCCATGGCAAGAGACGATATTTTTAGTATTCGGGAAAATTTCATCATTATAATTAACGGATAATTCCTCTTGTTCGTATAATTTTTATTAGGCTTTAGGTTTTAGGCCTTAGGCTTTAGATGTTACACCTGCGACAAACCGGCTTCGCCCGCAACTCTTTATCTGTGCTGATGGCTTCAGCACTCAGTCTCTTCTCACTTCTCACTTATTAACATCTTAAACTGGATTTTGAGGTTTATTAACTATAATTAAGGTTATGTGGGTTGCTTATATCAAGGTAGTCTTATAACTTTGCAGTCGGTCAAAGTGCCTGCGGTATGAAGACCAATTATAAAACCATTTAAAAGCGTAATGTCAAAAATCTATAGATATCTTTTCCTGCTGATCTCGGCTACGGTGATGGGGCTGTGCGCTTCTGTATCGGCTCAGACATGCAGGGTAAAGGCCGGAAAGAACACGTCGACCGGTTGTCAGAATTATATTGAGGTATATGAGTATGATTATGTGAAAGAAAAACCTCAGTTTCCGGGCGGAAATGCAAAATTAGTAGAATTCATCAACGGTCACCGCGAGTATCCCGCGGAGGCATATAAAAAAGGAATACAAGGAAGAGTTACATGTTCTTTTGTAGTCAATACCGACGGCTCGGTCAGTCATATATCCGTAATAAGAGGAGTGGAGCAGTCGCTCAATCGTGAAGCTGTAAGGGTAATGAGCAAGATGCCGGAGTGGATTCCCGGCAAGCATGAAGGGCAGACAGTGCCTGTAAGGGTGGTCTGGTCGGTGCCTTTCAGGAAATAAGAGATAAATAATAAGTAATAAAAACAGCAGGGGCATTCCAATAAGGAATGCCCCTGCTGTTTTTAGGTAGACGGGATTTGATTAAACTAATGCGATTACGAGATCCTCATCGTTCATGGTAAGCACGATCTTGCCTTCTCTTCCGAGCCAGCCAAGAGCGGCCATGATTTCATCTTTTTTTAGCTTGGTGGCTTTTTTTACACCTTTCAAACCAAGCATACGGGTATCCGACAATTCAAGAGCTTTGTAAACTTCGCCGGCCCATGTTCCAATTGATTCGATGTTCATAATTATATCACTTATTATATGTCTTTATTTTATAAACAATTAATATCAGAAAATGTTGTGTTTTACAGCATAAAATGAAAATTTAGGTGCGATTAATTCAGAGTTTCGACCATTAGGCCGGGCTTCATTTTTGTTTTAATGGGGAGAATGCGTTATTTTTGTAATTAATAATTTGATAAGATGAAGTCAAAGAAGAATACCAAAGATACAATCAATATTGATAGAGGGCTCGGCACGGTGGTGCGCAATACGGGCTCTGCCTATATGGTCAGGTTAGATTCCGGCGAACTGACTCCTTGTCGCGTGAAGGGTAATTTCCGCATCAAGGGAATACGCACCACGAATCCGGTGGCTGTAGGCGACCGCGTACACGTTGCAAAATCTGCTGACGATGCTGACTACATTACAGGTATCGAGCCGCGTCGCAACTATATTATACGTCGAGCATCGAACCTCTCGAAGGAGTCGCACATCCTGGCAGCAAACCTCGACTGCGCCGGATTGGTAGCCACCTTGCGCGATCCGCAGACTCCGACAACTTTTATCGACCGCTTCCTCGCCACTGCCGAGGCTTATTCCGTGCCTGCAATTTTGATTTTGAACAAGATTGACCTCTGGGATGAAGAGGATCGAGAACTTGGCGGGATGATAAAGATTCTTTATGAACAGATAGGGTATAAGGTGTATATGGTGTCGGCCGAGACCGGTGAGGGTCTTGACTCACTGAAAGACGCGCTGAAAGGAAAGACTACTCTTCTTGCAGGCAACAGTGGTGTAGGTAAATCGTCGTTAATTAATGCACTCGTGCCTGGGGCAGACCTGAAGACAGGTAAGATTTCCGACATCCATCACACCGGTATGCACACCACCACCTTTTCTGAAATGATCGACATTCCCGGGGGAGGGGAACTCATAGACATCCCCGGTGTGCGAGGTTTCGGAACGATAGATTTTGAGGAGGAAGAGGTGTCGCATTATTTCCCCGAGATTTTCAAATATGGTAAGGAATGCCGTTACTCCGACTGCACGCATACGGGCGAACCCGGTTGTGCCGTTATCCCCGCAGTGGAGGAGAGTCTGATCTCGCAAAGCCGCTACGCTTCCTACCTCTCCATCCTCGAAGAACTCAAAGACCCCACCAAATATCGCAAACCATTTTAGTGAGAACGTAATAAGAGATAAGTAATAAGTAATAAGTAATAAAATTTAGGCGGAGCCGGTTTGTCGAAGGTGAGGGTTTCCAGAACTCCTAACTCTTCATTCCTAACTCCTAAATATAAAAACGAGCTGCTTCAGAAGTCTGAAACAGCTCGTTTTTATCGGTGGGAATCATTTTATCCCCGACAATCGTCAGATTACTTGCTTGCGATGTGGTCGGAAACTGTGAGTGAAGCGCGACCTTTAGCGCGACGACGTGCTAAAACCTTGCGGCCATCTTTAGTAGCCATTCTCTCGCGGAAGCCATGCTTGTTGACTCTGCGACGGTTGGAGGGTTGAAAAGTTCTTTTCATTGTATGATTATTTTAATTTTTGTTCAGCTGAAGCTATAATTCGCATTCGGAGTGCAAAATTAATCATTCATTTTTGAATAGGCAAATATTTTTGACGAAAGTTTTTAGTTTTAGCATACTTATATGATTTTTGGAGCTTTTAGTTCTTCCAAAATTGGGATTATCATTATTTTATATTCACTTCTGTATAT
>JAIEAO010000048.1 GCA_029071345.1 Muribaculaceae bacterium
GATTATTCCTCCGAGAAAATTTGTATTTTATAGTATAATTGGGGGTTACATTTGGAGATTAGAGTAAGTTTTGTTAATTTTGGCAGATATCTAAAACCAAAATTTGAAATCTATCTGTAATGAAAAAAAGTGTAATTAAGGGCGTTCTGACAGCAGTTCTTGCTCTCGCTTGCGCGGGTGCTCCGGTGTATGCAGCAGCAAAGAAATCCAATAAAGTTAAGAAGAATAAGGTTAATGTGGAGGCTATGTTTGCCAAACCACACAACCCTGTGCTCCCCGGTTTCCATGCCGATCCGGAGATTCTCTATTCTAACAAAACGGGTAAGTATTATATCTATTCCACCACTGACGGCACACCGGGATGGGGCGGATGGTATTTCACAGTCTTTTCATCAAACAATCTCACTGACTGGGCCGACGAGGGTATAATGCTCGACCTCAAGAACGATCAGGTGCCTTGGGCCACGGGCAATGCGTGGGCTCCGTGCATCATAGAGCGGAAGATGCCTGACGGATCGTATAAATACTATTTCTATTATAGCGGTCACTACCCCGACAAAGACCGTAAGGCTATCGGAGTGGCAATCGCAGATAATCCCACAGGGCCGTTTGTGGATTTCGGTAAACCTATTATAGTGAATTCTCCTACCGGCAAAGGCCAGCAGATCGACGTGGATGTTTTCCAGGATCCGAAATCGGGTAAATATTACCTCTATTGGGGCAACGGCTACATGGCCGGAGCGGAACTTAACGACGATATGACCTCTATCAAAGAGGAGACGATTAAGGTGATGACCCCGAAAGGTGGCACTCTTGAGGATTATGCCTATCGTGAAGCTCCCTATGTATTCTATCGCAACGGTATCTATTACTTTCTCTGGTCGGTGGACGATACAGGTTCGCCCAACTATCATGTGGCTTACGGCACATCCGATTCACCTCTCGGCGAGTTGAAAGTGGCCGAGCAGCCGGTCATCTTAATCCAGCGTCCGGAGTTGGAGATCTATGGTCCGGCGCATAACTCTGTGCTTAATATCCCCGGCACTGACCAGTGGGCTATTGTTTACCACCGCATCAACAAAAAACATATCGACCGCGACAAAGAGCCCGGTATCCACCGCGAGGTCTGCATCGACCCTATGCACTTCAACGCTGACGGCACCATCGCCCCCGTCACCCCCTCCAAGTAATATTCAATGGCTAATATTCAATTCATACTTTATAATCTTCCAGATAATTCAGGAAGCGTACAGGCATTAGTCGAGGGAGAAACTATTTTCTTGACACAAAAGGCTTTGGCAGAATTATTTGGCGTTGAGGTTAATACCATCAATTACCACTTGAAAGAAATCTATTCTTCTGGTGAATTGGTGGAAGATGCAACTATTCGAAAATTTCGAACAGTTCAACAGGAAGGTAATCGTCAAGTTGAGAGAGAAGTTTTTTCTTTAACATAGTTGAATTATACATGGCGGCAACTATTAAGAAAAACTTAATAGTTCAACAAGAGGATATACTTCAAATGTGAGCAGACCTTTTATATTTTTATGAACAAGTGGTTATTTCCAAAATGGAAATAACCACTTGTGTGCGGATGTACATTCTAATGCTGTAGCGGAAGTTTCCTAACTTCCGCATTTTTGGCCTATATCTATATAAGCGAGATGGGCGGAGGTTAGGAAACCTCCGCTACTTTTTTGAGGATGCCCTATGTGGCGAATATCGGTTTATTTTATGATGACTTTGCGGGTGCGGGAGAGGTAGATGCCGGGTGCGGAAGCAGGGGAGGGGGCGGAGACTTTCACCCCGCTAAGGTTATACCATTCTTCGTTTTCCGCGTCTGTATCTGCTGAGATTTCATTGACGGCGCTTGAGTCGGCGAAAGAGCAGATTGTAGTCAATGCCGGGAGTGCTTTGCCGTCGCGGCTGTCGAAGAGGGGAGCGTTATACCAGCCGGAGAGATTGGTGGAGTAGGCGTTATATTCGAGCCACCACCAGAAAAGGCCGTCGACCGTTTTGTGGCTTTCGAGGGTGTTGACAAGGGCTGAGGCAAACTGATTCTGACCGGCCGGAGAATAAGGATAATCCACCTGCTTGTCTGTTCCGGGCACTTCCCATGCGTAGGCATAACCTGTCTCCACAATCATTATCTCTTTGTCGGGATAGTTAGCTTCAAGCATAGTGAGAGAAGAGTTTAGCACATTGATTTTGCCGTGGAAATAGGGATAATAGCTGAGACCGATGATGTCATAGTCTACGTTAAGCTCCTTCATCTTGTCGTAGAAATACTTCTCAACGTCTGCTTGCGCCACTCGCTCCGTGTGGATTACGATTTTAGCATCAGGGCACACCTCTCGGCAAGCCTTGATGGCTTGCGAAAGGAGTTTGCCGAAGCGCGCCCAGTTGGCTGAATTATTCATGAAAACTTTCTTCAGATTCGCTTCCGAATCGCCCTCCTTACCCCAGAGCATACCGTAGCTGATTTCATTGCCGGGCTGGATGAACGTCGGCTCAATCCCTTCCGCTTTCAGCGTTTCGAGAGATTCCTTGGTGTAATCATAAATCTTCTGATAAAGTTGTTCATCGGTCAGGTTCTGCCAATCTGTGGGAGTCCACTGCTTCGCCGGGTCAGCCCATGTGTCGGAGTAATGGAAGTCGAGCATGAGATCCATCCCGTTGTCTACAACGCGCTTGCAGATCGGGGTGATGTATTCCAAATCCTGACACGCATTCTTATCGGCCGAGGGATGATCCTTAAGATACTGCGACGGGTTTACAAACAGCCGCACGCGCATAGCATTCATACCCTGCGTTTTCAGCCACGGCAGTAAATCGGGAATTATATTGCCTGAAATGTCTTTGTAAACCGCTCCCGCTTTCTCATATTCGGGAAGGAGCGAGATGTCGCCGCCTACAAATCTCTCGCCGCGCATAAAGGGCGAAACGGTGAGAATAACTGCAAAAAGAATCAGTAATAATTTTTTCATGAGTCTTAAGGTATTAATATATAAACTAAATAAACCAACTCCTGCTCCTGCTAAGGCATTGTGCCTTAGCAGGAGCAGGTTATGTGGTGGATACCTCAACCCCACACTCCGCTGCGCTCCGTGCGGGGATATTATCGATGCGCCCTGTCGGGGCTACTTTGATATTATAAAGAGTATCCGAGGATTAGCTGAGGGCGGCGATGGCTTCGCGGATGGCGGCTATCTTTTCGTTGGCGTCGCTCTGTTTCTTACGCTCGATGGCTACCACGGCCTCGGGTGCATTGTTCACAAATTTCTCGTTGGCAAGTTTTTTCTCAACGCCGGCGAGGAATTTAGTGTAATATTCGAGGTCTTTGTTGAGTTTCGCGAGTTCCTCCTCAACGTTGATCTTGTTTTCGAGGGGGATGCTGTACTCCGTAGCCCCGATGATGAAGGCTGCCGCTCCGGGTTGTTTCTCCTCTACAGTTTCGATGGTTGTCAGATTGCCCATCTTGGTAAGGATGGAATCGAGATAGCTGTCGGCAGCTCCCTTGATGTGAAGTGCCAAAGCCTCCTTCTGTGCAATCTGTTTCTGTTTGCGGATGGTGCGGATTCCGGCCACAACCTCTTTGAGTGCCTCAAACTTCGCGATGACTTCCGCATCGGTTTTGACAGCCTCCGGGAGCTGGGCATACATGATGCTCTCACCCGGTTTGCGCTCTGCGAGATGCTGCCAGAGTTCTTCGGTGATGAAGGGCATGAAGGGATGGAGCATACGCAGGAGGGTGTCGAAGAATGAGAGTGTGGCGTCGAAGGTCTTCTTGTCGATCGGAGATCCGTAGGCGGGTTTGATAACCTCAAGATACCATGACGAGAACTCATCCCAGAAGAGCTTGTAGACAGCCATCAACGCCTCGGAGATACGGAACTTACCCATCAGGTCTGCAACTTCGGCAAGGGTGTTGTTGAGTATGGCGGCGAACCATTCGATGCCGCGCGCCGCGCTCTCAGGCTGCTCGGCATCGGCACTTACCTCCCAACCTTTCACAAGGCGGAAAGCGTTCCAGATCTTGTTGCAGAAGTTACGTCCCTGCTCACAGAGTGAATCATCATACATGATGTCGTTACCGGCGGGAGCGGCAAGCATGAGACCCATGCGCACACCGTCGGCACCGAACTTGTCGATAAGGTCCAGCGGGTCGGGGGAGTTGCCTAATGATTTCGACATCTTGCGACCGATCTTATCGCGCACGATACCGGTGAAGTAGACGTTGTTGAAAGGTTTATTGTCAGCAAACTCATATCCTGCGATGATCATGCGCGCCACCCAGAAGAAGATGATATCCGGGGCGGTTACGAGGTCAGCCGTGGGATAGTAATATTTGAATTCCTTGTTGTCTGGGTCAAGAATACCGTTGAAGAGTGAGATAGGCCAGAGCCATGAAGAGAACCATGTGTCGAGGCAGTCGGGATCGCGGCGCAGATCGGAGAGTGTGAGGCTTGCATCACCACTCTTCTCGATGGCCTTAACCAGAGCTTCCTCCTCATTTTCAGCTACAACATATCCTCCGGAAGGCAAATACCAAGCCGGAATCTGATGGCCCCACCAGAGCTGACGTGAGATGCACCAGTCTTTGATGGTAGTCATCCAGTGGCGGTAAGTGTTCTTGAATTTGGTCGGGATGAACTTTATGTCGTCATCAATAACGGCGGCGAGGGCGGGTTTCACAAGCTCCTCCATCTTCACGAACCACTGCATCGAGAGCTTCGGCTCGATAACGGCGTCGGTGCGCTCCGAGTGACCGACCTTGTTGACATAATTCTCAACTTTCTCAACGAGTCCGGCTTTTTGAAGATCCTCCATAATCTTCTTGCGAACATCGAAGCGGTCCATGCCTACATACATTCCACCGGCTTCCGAGATTGTGCCGTTATCGTTGAAAATATCTATTGAAGGGAGACCGTACTTGTCGCCGAGCATATAGTCGTTGACATCGTGAGCCGGAGTAACCTTAAGGCAGCCGGTACCGAAATCCATCTCCACATACTCGTCCATGATGATAGGCACAGCGCGGCCCACCATCGGCACGATAACTTTCTTCCCCTTCAGCCAGGTGTAACGCTCATCGTTGGGGTTGACGCATACGGCGGTATCGCCGAGGATTGTCTCCGGGCGGGTAGTAGCCACAACGATATATTTGTCAGGCTCACCCTCTACGAAATAACGCAGATGGAAAAGATGGCTCTGCTCCTCTTTGTAGATAACCTCCTCGTCGGAAAGAGCCGTGAGGGCCTGAGGATCCCAGTTCACCATGCGGACACCGCGATAGATGTAACCCTTGTCATAGAGTTTGTTGAACACGCGGATCACACTCTCGGAGCGGATGGGATCCATAGTGAATGCTGTGCGTTCCCAATCGCATGACGCGCCGAGTTTGCGGAGCTGCTTGAGGATGATGCCGCCGTATTTGTCTGTCCAATCCCAGGCGTGCTTCAGGAACTCCTCGCGTGAGAGATCAGTCTTATTGATACCCTCGGCTGCGAGTTTCGCCACAACCTTAGCCTCCGTTGAGATGGCTGCATGGTCTGTACCGGGCACCCAGAGGGCGTTCTTTCCGGTCATGCGTGCGCGGCGCGTAAGGATATCCTGAATGGTATTGTTGAGCATATGGCCCATGTGGAGCACACCGGTCACGTTTGGCGGCGGGATCACAATAGTGTAAGGTTCGCGGTCATCCGGCTCCGAATGGAACAAACGATTCTCCATCCAGTATTCATACCATTTTTCCTCAACTGCCGAGGGGTCGTATTTTGTGGCTAATTCATTCATATTATGCAAAAATTGTCGTTATTACTGCTGTTAAAGCCTATAATTTACAAAATTAATAAATTTTTCGGATATAGCAGTTATTACCCCCTTAATTTGTCGAGCTGAGGCGGCGGAGTGTGCGGCGGATTGTCTTCCATTTTGGGAAGATGGCATAGGGGCGCAGCGGTCCGTAGCTAAGGGCGATGACCGTGAGCGAGACGATGGCAACTATGAGGAGCCAGCCGTAGATCTCTTTCATGGAAACTACAAGGGCCTGCAGCTGCACCCGGCCGTAAAGTTGCGGCAAGGGGATATACGTGGCGAGCACATTCGTGTCGGTCATGACGCGTCCTATCAGTGAGGCGTTCTTCGCTACTGTGTGGCTTAGTATCTCACCCACTATCGCCGGACCGAACGTTGCACCCATCACTGCCCCGGTGAAGCCGTTGATGGCCAACGCCTGCGGGAAGACGGTGAAGGGGAGTCCGCTCTGCACTATCGAGGTGAGGTAGACAATCGAGATTATCACCGAGGCGGCTCCGCGGAAGAATAGCGGAAGGAACAGCGCCTCTTTCTCTATGCCGTAATCGATCATGAAGTAGAACCATGCGAGATAGACAATAGCAAGTGCGAAAGCAATGGCTGTCATAGTCTTGTATCTCCATTTGCGCAGGGCGAAGGTGAAGTAGGTAAACGCGCATCCCGCCAAGATTCCGGCAAATACATACCAGTTGAGGTCGATGAGGTTGGTTTCGTCAAATCCCAAGATATTGAGCGCGTAGGAGTGCTCGAAAACGTGTTCCGTTGCCAAAAGGGTGAAGAATACGAGGTAAATGGCTGTGGCGCGGATTACGTTGCGGTTCTTCATCGCCATGAACGATATGTAGGGATGATGCAAGAACGATGCGCGCCAGAGATTTACGGCCAACGCCGCCAACGATATCCATGTAGCAGCTCGAATCTCCCATGCTTCCCACCAGTCGAAGTAATTGCCGTAGACGCAGATGAATGTAGATCCGAGCATAAAGATCGCCCAGAGTGCAGCCCCTAACCAGTCGATCCCTAAAAGGGGTATGAACATCGGGGAGCGTACAGGTCGCACAAGTATCAAGGTCAGAAGCATCATGAGGGCAAGCAGGCCGATCATTATCCAATGCATATACTCCCATTGCGAGAGGAAGGCGGTGTAGATCGTGGCGATGCCGCTGAGCTGGATAGCGCTGTCGACAACAAGATAAACTTAGCAGAAGAATATCGCCATGTCGCGCACGGGGGTGAGCCAGAGCTGGATAGTGGAGTTGCACGTCAATGTGGCTT
>JAIEAO010000049.1 GCA_029071345.1 Muribaculaceae bacterium
TGGCCGCGGATCCTTTCGTTAATTTTGCCATGATAGGTGCCAACGGCGGACTCATGGTTGTAGCTGCCGACGACCACTCGATGCATTCATCGCAGAATGAACAAGACTCACGCTTCTATTCTGATTTCGCTATGATCCCGACTTTGGAGCCATCCAATCAGCAGGAAGCATATGATATGGCCCGTTATGGATTCGAACTGTCGGAAAAGTTCTCAATACCGGTGCTTTTAAGATTTGTAACACGTCTGAGTCATTCAAGAGCTGTTGTAGAGTGCGAAGAGCAAGCAGCTGATGAAAACTCACTTAGCTATCCTAAGAATCCAAAGCAGTGGGTGCTGATGCCGGCGATGTCCAAGATAAGAAACCGACAGCTGATAAAGGATGTGGAAGACTTCATAGCATCGTCTGAAAAATCTCCTTTTAACAGATATGAGGAGGCACCTCAGCATAAGATCGGCATTATAGCAAGCGGTATAGCATATAATTATCTTCAGGAGGTCTATAACGGTAACGTGCCTTATCCGGTAGTCAAGATCAGCCAGTATCCTCTTCCAAAGAAGATGATCAAACGCCTTTATGACTCCTGCGACTCAATCCTGGTGCTCGAAGAGGGGCAGCCCTTCATCGAGTCGAAAATGAGAGGTCTTCTTGACAACGGTAAGAAGATTGACGGCAAATTGAGCGGCGATGTGGTGCGCGATGGAGAATTGTCGCCGGATGCAGTAAAAGAGGCTCTGATTAAGATTGACGCTAAAGGTTGCGGTCTCAATCCGTTAGGAGAACTGCACGTATCTGAAAATGTTGTATCTCGTCCTCCTGCGCTATGTCAGGGATGTGGTCACAGGGATGTTTACGGTGCGCTCAATGAAGCTTTAGCCGGTTATCAAAACCCGAAAGTGTTCGGAGACATCGGTTGCTATACACTAGGATTCCTCAAACCGTTTAACGCTATCGACACCTGCGTGGATATGGGGGCATCAATCACTATGGCCAAAGGTGCCTCAGATGCCGGCCAGCATCCGGCTGTGGCAATCATAGGCGATTCTACATTTACCCACAGCGGCATGACGGGGCTTCTGGATGCTATTAACGAAAATTCGCCAATGACTGTTATCATCTCCGACAATCTCACCACAGGTATGACAGGTGGTCAGGATTCTCAGGGCACCGATAAGATTGAAGAAATCTGTCTCGGTTTAGGAGCTGCTCCCGAACACGTTCGCACCATCGATTCATTACCCAAAAATCACGACGAGATGGTGAAATTATTTAAAGAAGAAATCGATTATCCCGGCCTCTCGGTGATTGTGTCACGCAGAGAGTGCATCCAGACAGCCCGTAGAAAAGTGTCAAAAGGGAAAAAGTAAACCGTCAACAGCGATAACACAATAATTAAGTAGATAAGATATGAAATCAGATATAATTCTGGCCGGCGTAGGCGGTCAGGGAATTTTAACAATTGCGACGATCCTCGGTGCGGCGGCATTAAGAGATAATCTTTATCTGAAGCAGGCCGAAGTTCACGGTATGAGTCAGCGTGGAGGCGACGTTCAGTCAAATCTCAGAATCAGCTCTAATCCTATCCATTCCGATCTCATTCCCACAGGAGGGGCTGATCTTATTGTCTCGCTCGAACCGATGGAGGCCTTGAGATATAAGTCGCAGCTGAACCCTGAAGGATGGTTAATTACCAATACTAATCCTTTTGTCAATATTGACAATTACCCCGATATGGATAAAGTGGTTGAAGAACTTGGAAACATGAACAATGTGATTGCTTTCGACATGGATGAGATTGCGAAAGAAATCCATTCTCCAAGAAGTTCCAACATGATCCTTCTGGGTGCCGCTTCAGCATTTATTGACATTAAAGCTGAGGAGATTGAAAAAGGAATTGCCGAATTTTTCGGCAAGAAAGGGGAAAGCGTGGTGAATACTAATATCGAGGCATTCCGCGTTGGAAGAGAAAAAGCGGAAAATTTGCGCTGAGTCTCTAATATCAACCCTAATTTAGCTTATAATATGTTTCCTTTAGATAAATCAGAACTTGAGAATGCCGTCAAGAGGCTCTCGATAATGGATCTTACAAACGCCACTATACGTCAGGTATGTTCGTTGGCTAACGAACTTGAGAACCGTGCAGGAGAGAGTATGGTGCATCTCGAACTCGGCAATCCCGGTCTTAATGCTGAAAACATTGGTGTGGAAGCTGAAATCAGTGCATTGAAAAATGGAATTGCCAATAAATATCCAAATATCAGCGGTATACCCGAACTTAAACGCGCCGGAAAGGATTTCGTAAAGAAATTTATGAATATCGACATCCCGGAGAAAGGGGTAGTGCCGACAGTAGGATCGATGCAGGGTAGCTTCACACTAATGCTTCTGTTAGCTCAAAGATTGCCAGGCAAAAACTCGATGCTCTTCCTCAATCCCGGCTTTCCGGCACAGAGAAGTCAGGCCAAACTGCTTGGGATAGATGAGGTCGCATTCGATATCTACTCATACCGTGGAAAAGCACTTGAAGAGAAGCTTGAAAGCATTCTCAGCAAAGGGAATGTCACAGGTATGATCTACAGCAATCCTAACAACCCGGCATGGACAAACCTAACAGAAGAGGAACTTGAGATAATCGGCCGACTTGCAACGAAGTATGATGTCATAGTGCTTGAAGATCTTGCTTATTTCGGTATGGACTTCCGCAAAAACACCGGAATACCGGGGGAGGCTCCTTACGTTCCGACAGTGGCCAATTACACCGATAATTATATCCTGATGCTGTCAGGTTCCAAGATATTCAGCTATGCCGGCCAGCGTATCGCTGTAGTCTGCATGAGCAACGCAGTATACGACAGACACTATGATTATCTTAAAGAATTTTACGAAATTCCCGCATTTGGAGATGCCTATATCTTCGGTGTATTATACTGCGCTTCATCCGGTACATCCCACTCAGCTCAGTATGCCTTGGCCGCAATGATGGAGGCAGCGGCTAAGGGAGAGTTAAACTTCGTGGAACACTGCAGCGAATATGGCAATCGCGCAGCGAGAGCTAAAGAAATCTTCACACGTAATGGCTTCCATCTTATATATGATAAGGATGGAGACGAGGATATATCCGATGGCTTCTTCTTTACCGCCGGATATAAAGACATGACAGGCGACGAGGTTCATCGAGAATTGCTCAGACACGGTGTGGCTACTATTTCACTCTACACTACCGGAAGTACACGTCCGGGAGTACGCGTATGCATTTCGATGATGAAAAATGACAATGATTTCGAAATGCTCGACAAATATCTGAAAGAATTCAATAAAAACCATCAATAATATGGCATCATCATTCGTAACAGCAGCTGAAGCTGTAAAACTTATTGAAAACAGTGACCATGTCTATATTCAAGGGTCAACTTCGATTCCTGAGGTGCTCGTAGAGGCGTTAGCAAACAGAGCTGATGAGCTCCGTGACATTACTGTCTATTCCGCATTTGCTGTGGCACGCAGACCGTCGCCATTATGCAAACCGGAATACAAAGATATATTTCATATCGACTCCTTTTTCGTCTCCAACGCATTCCGCGAGTGGATTGCGCAGGGTTACGGCACAATGACTCCACGCTTCTTGGGTGAAGTGCCGGAACTTTTCCGAGATGGAACGTGTCGCGTAGACGTGGCTTTGATCAACTGTTCACTGCCCAATGAGAGGGGAGAGGTAAGTTTCGGTGTGTCGGCAGACTTGGCAACAAGTGCTGTTGAATGTGCCGATAGAGTTATCGCACAGATCAATCCGAATGTACCGTTCACTCCCGGCGATGCCGTGATCCACACTTCGCAACTCGCGGCTATGGTTGAGGTAGATGAGCCATTGGTGGAAGTGCCGACAGCCATTCCGACAGAGAAGGAGATCAGCATAGGTAATGCAATCGCCGAACTCATTCCGGATGGTGCTACACTGCAGATCGGTGTCGGAGGCATTCCCAATGCCGTGATCCGGGCACTGGAGAATCACAAACATCTCGGACTACACACCGAGGCCATGACCGATGGCGTGCTGCCGTTGTTGGAGAAAGGGATTATAGATAACACCCGAAAAAAGGTGATGCCCGGGAAGTCAATAGCCTCTTTGGCACTTGGCTCTAAGGCATTGTATAATTATCTTGATCATAACGAGGATATTATCTTCAAGGATGTGGCCTGGACTAACGATCCGTACATTATCGCTCAGAATCCGAAGGTAATGTCGATCAACTCATGCCTTGAAATCGATCTTACAGGTCAGGTATGTGCCGACTCTATCGGACGCAAGATATTCTCGGGCGTTGGAGGGCAGCACGACTTTGTGTTCGGTAGTTCAAAGAGCGAGGGTGGCATCTCATTCTTGGCCATGACTGCCACCACCGCAAAAGGTATGAACAAGATTAAGCCGGTGCTGACGGAAGGTGCCGGAGTTGTCACCACAAGATTCCAGACAAACTATATCGTTACTGAATACGGAGCAGTCAATTTGAGAGGTAAGAACCTTGCCGAGAGAGCAAAACTTATGATCTCAATTGCGGCTCCCGAATTCAGGGAAGAACTTGAGAGAGAGGCGGCCGAACGTTTCGGATATTCCTTCCTGAGATTGCGCTGATGAACAATATTTACCGATAATTTGTGATATTGGTGAGATATTGATTAATTTTGCGTAATGAAAATAATGACCTGCGTGTCTGTTTTCGACGCGCAGGTCAAAAACATTATTACTGATGAAACATAACCACGCCCACCAGATCAATTTAGCCGGATTGCTCGACCTCCACGGAATTGAAGAGGCCAAACAGATAAGAAAAGCCGTTACGATTGGATGTATAGTCAACTTGATGCTGCTGTTTATCAAGTTGTTTTTCGGTTATTATGGTCATAGCGACGCCTTAGTGGCCGATGGTTATCATTCATTGGGAGATGTAGGCACAGACATTGTAATGCTTACGTTTGTCGGACTTTCATTCCGTCCGATATCCAAAACTTTCGCGTATGGCTACGGTAAATTCGAGACTTTCGCATCTTTAGTGATATCCGGTATCCTGATCTTTGTGGCCGTGATGGTTACAACGGAAGCCATCGAGTCGATAGAATCCTACATGAACGGTGAAACACTGTCGCGCCCCGACTCCTGGACTGTAGTTGCGATAATCTTCGCCATCTGCACAAAGGAGATGCTTTACCGCTTCTATAAAAAAGTTGGGAAGCGCACACGTTGCAATGCCCTCGTTTCCAGCGCCTGGCATCACCGCAGCGACGCTTTTGCCTCCATCGCCACACTTGCCGGCGTATCCGCCGCTCACTTCTTAGGGGAGCAATGGCGTATCTTAGACCCCTGCACATCGCTTGTCATCGTAATCTTTATTATTATTCCGGCCGTAAGACTCTTTATGCCGGCATTCCGCGAACTCATGGAAGGCTCGATACCGCATGAAGATTATGAAGATGCCGAAAATATAATCCGGAATCAGAAAGGGGTTGCAAAACTTGAGATGCTTAAAACGCGCAAAAGCGGTCCGTTCCTTATCTTTGATGCCGTGATAGGGGTAGACGGCAGCCTCTCGATCGACACAGGTTATGAGATAGCGTCCGAAATCGAGACAGCCCTCATCGCCAAATTCGGTAAAAACATCCGCGTCAGCGTCGTCACCAAACCGACATCGACGCTCTAATTTCCATTACAATATTATTGTTTGGGCGGAATTGAGGTGAGGAATAAGGATATTTCGTAAAAAAGTTGTAAAATTGCCTTTAGAAGTTTCTAATTTTGTAAACTATTACTATCTTTGCATTGTTAATGAAAAAACATGGACAAACCGCTTTTTAATCTCGTGACTCTAAAAGAGGCAGAGGAATTTATTTTGGATCTTCCGGAAAAAGTTCAAAATAAAGTTCTTTTTAATATCCGTAAGGTACGATATGGAGTTAAAGATATAAACCTTTTCAAAAAGCTTGGAGATAGCAATATTTGGGAATTTCGAACATTATATCAAGGTACTGCTTATCGGTTGTTAGCATTTTGGGATAAAGACGGAGAAACCCTCATTGTTGCAACTCACGGTTTTATAAAGAAGACTCAAAAAACTCCTAAAAACGAGATAGACAAAGCGGAAACTCTAAGAACAGAATGGTTTAACAATAAAGATAAATAAGCTATGTCACAAATGAAATACACCTCAATTGAAGCTCTTGAGGATAAAATACTTGGCAAAGTTGGAACTCCACGCCGTGATGCTTTTGAGATCGAAGTCAACAAAGAAATACAAGCGTACCACGTTGGTGAGGCTATAAGGATGGCTCGATTAAATAAGAATATGACTCAGCAGCAGCTCGGTGAATTAATGGGAGTTAAGAAAGCACAGGTTAGTCGCATCGAGAATGGACAGTCTTTTAGTCTCGCAACCATAATCCGTGCATTTAAAGCAATGGGGCTACACACTAATCTGGAGGTCGAGGGAGGTATCAAAGTTGCGCTTTGGTAATTGGCAATGAGCCAAATATTGGCTTACTGCTGACAGAATCTCAACTTTATCTTCTATTTTTGGATTAGGTTACAGAAATCATCAAAAAGTAGGTGATATTCACACCCTTTCTTTTCTCCTAATGTTACAAAAATTAGGTTTTGGACCGGGTCACAGAATAATACTTGACCGTATAAACCGATAGCGAAAAAGCGTGGTGTAACCACATCTCGCCCATCTATTCGTGTAATTATATTGTTCCAACCCAAAGAATACGCTTCATTATCTAATGAAGAATGTGTTGATCGGTCAATCCATTCCTTACTCACAATTCTTTTGTTATTATATACGCCTCCATTTATATAGAGCCGTCCTATTTTTGCCAAATCCCGGACGTTAGATACTAAACCTCCATAAGCTTTTGCTTGGCGATGCTTACTGTCATCCAGAGAAATGAATGCGTCGTTTTCCATGTCAAGTGGCTTCCATACCTTTTCCTGTAAGTATTCGGCAAACGGAATTCCAACCGCCCGTTCCAATGCTACACCTAATAATGCCGTAGCCATAGAATTATAGTAATGCTTTGTGCCGGGCTTAGATTTGAAATGTAACTTCTTGAATTGGCTTACCACATCTTTCCCATAATATAAATTCGCCATTTTCGAAAAAGGATTCCAGCCATAACTTTCTTCAAAATCAAGACCCGTTCGCATATCCAGAAGATGCTCAATAGTTAGTTCTTTAAAAAGAGGATTTGTGTTATTGAGTTCGGGAATATATTTAGTTACAGGATCAGTTATAGAGATAAAACCTTCATCAACTGCTATGCCGCATAATAATGCAGTTATTGCCTTTGAAATTGAGAAAATATTTGAAGGAGAAAGAGGCGAAAACTTACCATAATACTTTTCAAGTAAAATTGTATCATTGCGCACAATAAGCAAAGCTCCGTTTCCTCTAACACGAGCAAAGTATTCTCCGATAGTTTCACTATTGAAACGACCACCGGTAAACTTAGAATCTTCAAAATATCTATCGTGATTTTCAGAAGAAATTAAAATCTGTTTAATAGTATCACGGGTAGCAATCGTGTCAAGCGCAAAATTCAGATATGTGTCTGTCGATGGTGTGCCAAACTTAATTGATCTAACTGCAGTACAGCTCGATAGTGTAACTAATAATATTATGAATAATAGATTCTTCATGCTACAAATTTAGTTATTAAATTTGAAATTATCCCCTAATGATATGCTGATAATCAAATTTTGAGAGGAAGAGGGGTGAGGAATAAGGATATTTCGTAAAAAAGTTGTAAATTTGCATTCTAAATGCCATATTGGGAATCGAGGAATAGCTTCGGTTCTCTAATGGTGCATGATTTTGATTAACAATAATAACAAATATCCAGAAAATGGCAAAGGAATTAAAAAATTTCACGAAAAGATCGGATAATTATTCTCAATGGTATAATGAACTCGTAGTCAAGGCTGATTTGGCCGAACAGTCTGCCGTACGCGGTTGCATGGTTATCAAGCCTTACGGTTATGCGATCTGGGAGAAGATGCAGCAGAATCTCGACAGAATGTTTAAGGAAACAGGTGTGCAGAACGCATATTTCCCTCTCCTTATCCCGAAATCGTTCCTTTGCCGTGAGGCCGAGCACGTTGAGGGTTTCGCTAAGGAGTGTGCCGTCGTGACTCACTATCGTCTTAAAAATGACCCCGACGGCAACGGAGTAATCGTAGATCCCGCTGCTAAACTTGAAGAGGAGCTGATCGTGCGTCCGACTTCGGAGACTATCATCTGGGGTACTTACAAGAATTGGATTCACAGTTATCGCGACCTCCCCATCCTCTGCAACCAATGGGCAAACGTAATGCGTTGGGAGATGCGTACCCGTATGTTCCTCCGTACAGCCGAGTTCCTCTGGCAAGAGGGTCACTGCGCTCATGCTACTGCTGAGGAATCTGAAGCACGTACAGTCGAGATGATCAACATCTACGCCCAGTTCGCAAAAGAATTTATGGCAATGCCGGTTATCATCGGCGTCAAGAGCGCAAACGAAAGATTCGCCGGAGCGCTCAACACTTACACCATCGAGGCCATGATGCAGGACGGTAAGGCCCTTCAGGCCGGTACAAGCCATAATCTCGGTCAGAATTTTGCCAAGGCATTCGATGTTACCTTCATGAACAAAGAGAATAAGCCTGAATATGTTTGGGCTAACTCTTGGGGCGTGTCAACCCGACTTATGGGTGCGCTGATCATGACTCACTCTGACGACAATGGTCTTGTACTTCCACCGCACCTTGCTCCGATTCAGGTTGTGATCGTGCCTATCTACAAGAACAACGAACAGCTTGCTGAAATCTCAGCTAAGGTTGAGCCGATTGTCGGTGAGCTTCGCAGCATGGGTATCAGCGTTAAGTATGACGATGCCGACAACAAGCGCCCCGGCTTCAAATTCGCCGATTATGAGGTTAAGGGTGTGCCTGTGCGTCTTGCTATCGGGGCGCGCGATATCGAGAACGGCACAGTAGAGGTTATGCGTCGTGACACTCTGGAGAAACAAGTGATGCCTCTCGAAGGCATCGCCGGATACATTAAAGGATTACTTGAAGAAATTCAGGCAAACATCTATCAGAAAGCACTTGATTATCGCAACTCAATGATCCGCACCGTAGAAACTTACAACGAATTCAAGGAGGAAATAGAGAAAGGTGGATTCATCCTCGCGCACTGGGATGGCACACCCGAGACTGAAGAGAAGATCAAGGAGGAAACCAAAGCTACAATCCGATGCATTCCTCTGGATGGAGACAAGACTCCCGGCGTATGTATGGTTACAGGTAAACCTTCTGCTCAGCGCGTGATTTTTGCCCGTTCTTATTGATAACCACAAATATCTCGGTAATGAATATAGGCAAACTGTTAGGAGTGTCATTAGTGCTCTCCGGTGGATATTTTTCCGCCGGAGCACTTACTATAGAAGATTATGTTGCGCCGTCGCAAAACGCTCCTAAAGGGATTAAGGATATGCGTCCTTTAGCCGACGGACTCACCTATGCGGCAATATCAGATGATGCTAAATCAATTGATATCTACGATTACAAGACTGGCAAAAAAACAGGAACGTTATTCAGCATTGATGGCGTTAAAGGAGACGTAAAGATTGACTCGTTTGACGGTTACACAATCAGCGATAACGGCAAGAAAGTTTTGCTCTGGAATGATGTCAACAAAATCTACCGTCGTTCCTATACAGCTCAATATTATGTCTATGATGTGATGCGCTCCACACTCAAGAGAGTTTCGGTTAACGGAGCTCAAAGGGGCGCGGTAATGTCGCACGACGGCCGAATGGTGGCCTATGCACGCGGCAATAACATTTTTATTTCCAACCTTGATTACGACACCGACAAAGCGATAACCACTGACGGTGAAATCAATAAGATCATCAACGGAGTATCCGATTGGAGCTACGAAGAGGAATTCGGCGTAACCAACACTATTCGCTGGAACGGAGATGACACCTCGTTAGCCTATCTGAAATTTGATGAATCGGAGGTTCCCACTTATTCTTTCGATAATTATAAGAGCTTCTGCGATTCCGACCCTCTGTCGGATCCTTATCCCTCTTCTTATACCTACAAATATCCTCTTGCCGGCTATCCTAATGTGAAAGTGTCGGTACACGTCTATAACATCGACAACCGCACCACCAAGAAGATGGACCTTCCGGCGTCGGACTATATTCCTTCTATTGAGTATGACGGAGCCGGCACCAATCTGATGGTGATGCTCCTTAACCGCGACCAGAATCATCTGCAGCTCTTCAGAGTTAATCCCGGTTCTACAGTTGCTCACCCGATACTTGAGGAGCGTAGTCAGGCATGGCTTAGCCCTTCGGCCTATCAGATGGTGACTTACGGTAAGACTTCATTTGTAATTGGAAGCGAGAGAAGCGGTTATTGCCA
Source organism: Muribaculaceae bacterium (assembly GCA_029071345.1). Lineage (GTDB taxonomy): Bacteria > Bacteroidota > Bacteroidia > Bacteroidales > Muribaculaceae > Lepagella. The sequence goes on from JAIEAO010000049.1 coordinate 10,460, forward strand.
CCTTTACGAATATGATTACAACGGTTCACAACTGAAGCAGATTACGAAAGGAGATTGGAATGTAACCGCTTATTATGGCAAGTCTTCAAAGACAGGCACCTATTTCTTCCAATCAACAATAAAAGGTGCCATAAACCGAAATGTCTGCAGCGTCGATGCAAAGGGGCTGACGTCTGTCCTTAACGACAAAGAAGGATTTGAATCCGCATCCTTCAGCACCACAATGGATTATTATGTCAGGACATACAGCAATGCCGTGACACCTACTGTCTACACTATCTGCAACTCCAAAGGTATAAAGGTCAAGGATATCGAGGACAACGCGGCATACGCTTCAAAATATGCATCTGCACCTCGAAAGGAATTCCTCAAAGTCAAGAATGGCAACGGTCAGGAGATGAACGCATATATCATCAAACCAGCCAATTTTGATCCGTCCCAGAAATATCCGTTACTGATGACCCAGTATAACGGTCCGGACTCTCAGGAAGTCGCCAACCGATGGAGAATGGAAGGTGTCTATTATCTTGCATCTCAAGGTTATGTAGTGGCTGCAGTCGACGGACGAGGCACAGGCTACCGAGATCGTGAATGGGCTAATTGTGTTTATAAACATTTGGGAGAATATGAGACTGCCGACCAGATTGCCGGTGCAAAATATTTTGCAACACTGCCATATATCGATTCATCGAAGGTAGGATGCTTCGGATGGAGCTACGGCGGCTATATGACACTTATGGAGATTTCAGCTAATGGAAATCCATTTAAGGTTGGAGTATCGATGGCTCCTGTTACTGATTGGAGATATTACGACTCAATATATACTGAGCGCTACATGAGCACTCCTCAGCAGAACGAGCAGGGCTATAACAAGGCTTCCGCACTCAACTATACTGCCGGTATGAAATCACGTCTTCTGATAATGTCGGGAACAAGCGACGACAATGTGCATTTCTACAATACTCTTAAGTATACCTCCAAACTGAATTATGAGGGCAAAGTATTCGACATGATGGCTTTGACCGGATTTGAGCATAGTTTGGGGATGTGCAACGCCCGAGTGATGCTGTTTAGAAAAATCGAAGATTTTCTAAACAATTATCTTAAATAAGATATTTTTTATCATAAATCTCCTCTTTTAACATTTTCAATTAAATCTTGATAAACAGTGCTTTATCAAGATTTAATTGAAAAATATCTCCTCTCGCCTTAACTTAATCGCATTTTAACATATCCATAACTGATTTTAAAGTGTTATATAATTGAACGATAATTTATAATACTTTAACGAATCGAACAGGAACGACCGCATTATGCAGGATTTAGGTAAAATAACGAGTCAACAGCTGTATACCTTTTGGAAGAATCTTTCATTTGGTCTGCTTACAGTTGTGGCCGTACTTGTCCTTTCAGTTCTTCTTCCATTCTATTTCTCAACAATTATAGCTCTCTTCGCCAGTGCATATCTCTATACGGTCCTTTACAATAATAAATTAAAAAGGAACCCGTCGTGCATGATTATTCCCTATGCGATATTTATATGTCTGATAACCTTTTCTTTCGTAAGTATCGTTATAAATATCCTTAATATATGGAATATTTTATGGATACCACCGGAGCTAAACTTCTTTCAATATCCTTATATACCGTCTCTTTTGCTTTGTCCGATATGTTTCATCGTCATGGTGATTATACATTTCAGAGAAGGCAAATTAAACATGTGTATTAGCTGCAAGCTTAAGAACGGAGATCCGACTGAACGAGGCAAGATCGGTGCGCTTATGGCCCACGAGTCAGAGTTGCAGATTCGCAACCTCATGATAATCTTCGGTGTAATCACCACTATAATATGGACCTATTATCTGAAATTTTACATCAACACTGATGTGAATAACCGCGACTGGTATGTGTTCATGTGGTTAACGATAATAGTATTCGTTCTTGATGAAGTTTATTTCATTGCAAGATACTTCAACCTGTATCTTGACATGAAAGAGAACAATGAGATCATCACTCAAGAAGAATTGCGCGATATGACCAGCGCCACATATATCCGCTATTATGTCGTATGCGATGACTATGTGTTCATCAGCAATAAAGTGACAGATCCCCGCGCGCCTCTCAAACCTATGATCGACACGCCGTTTTTCACCAAACGTTCTGTAAACGGTATCACGATTCCGGAGGTGACAAATATTATCCGCAGAATGACAGGAGTGAGAGACGGAGATTTAAGATTCTTTTTCGGACGCAAGATAATAGGCGGACGCCACTCCCTGTTGCGTTATTTCTACTATCTCGACGGCAAACCGGAAGACTATCCGGAACTTAATGCGGAAGGCAGCTGGATGTCGTTTGATGAATTAAAACGAATATATTCCTTTACACCCGATAAGTTAGCCAAGATTTACGTATCGGATATAACACGTCTGGCAACGATCATGCTTACTTATAAGATTTTCGATGATAAAGGATTCCGGAAAAATAAACTGAAATCTTATCGCCCGACATTCTCTCTCAAAGAGGTGAGAAATTCCAATCTTGACTTTCAAGATGACAAATGGATAAAAATTTCGCTGTTTAATTCCGACACCCCTTTCTATCGAGTGAAGAAATGGATGAAGGGTATCTTCGGAAGCGGTGCTAACAAAAAAAGTCAGCAATGGAATTAGAGGCAGTGGCTGTTGTAGGCCCGACGGCCAGCGGGAAGACCCGCAGAGCTGTTGAAATAGCGAAGCTGTTAGAAGGAGAAATTATATCTGCCGATTCCCGTCAGATTTATCGCGGAATGACAATCGGCACAGGAAAAGACTTATGCGAATATGGAGATGTGCCGTATCATCTGATAGATATAGCAGAACCCGGAACCAAATATAATCTCCATCGTTATCTCTCAGACTTTAGAAAATCATACTCAGACATCACAACGAAAGGGAAGATGCCGATTATTTGCGGCGGGACCGGAATGTATATCGAAAACGCATTAAACGGTATTATCCTCCCTGAGGTGCCTGAAAATCCTGAACTGCGCGAAAGTCTCAAGGATAAAACATTGTCTGAACTTGAAGAGATTCTGAAGACTTATAAGACGCTTCACAACACAACAGATATTGACACAGCCAAGCGTGCTATCCGCGCTATTGAGATTGAAGAATATTACCTGCAACATCCTGACTTGGCATCGAATTCAAAGCGTGAAAATGCGACTCCAATCAATGCATTGGTTATCGGTATTGATATTCCAAGAGAGGATCGCCGAAATCGCATTTCAGATCGTCTTGATGCACGATTGGAAGAGGGGATGATTGAGGAAATAAAATCCCTCATTGACTCCCGCATCAATCCTGAAGATCTGATATATTACGGCCTCGAATACAAATTTGTTACTCTACACGTCATCGGCAAGCTCTCTTTCGATGAGATGAGGCATAACCTTGAGATAGCGATTCATCAGTTTGCCAAGCGACAGATGACATGGTTCCGAGGCATGGAAAAAAGAGGCACCCATATAGAATGGGTGCCTTGGAATCTCTCGGATGAAGAATTTGAAGAAGCCGTATTGAATCTTCTTCGAAAATAATCTTTATTTCATTTTCAGAAACAGCAAAATATCTTTCGGTGTAAACTTCTTACCTTTAAGCAATAGGGAAGAGGTATAGATTTTTCCGGAAAGCGATAATGATAAGGCTGCGAACCCGTAAAGTACCACTAATGATAATACTGACTGCCATAACGGGACCTCACCGGCTACAGCATTGACCGATGCGATGGTCGGAGCGGTGAACGGGAAGAAAGAGCAGAAAATCACAAAGAAATTAGAGGCGTGAGTTACGGCATATTCACCGATATAGAACGACATAAGAAGCATCATCGTTATCACGGTCATATAAGCCTGATTCTCATTGTCCTTATCAGTCAATGCTCCGCAAGCGGCATAAATCGAACCATAAAAGATATATCCTCCTACAAAGAATAATACAGTCCACAGCAATCCGATATAAACATCTGTGCGTGTGAATATACTCATATCGATTTCGGGACGCATCACGGTTAATATGCCTATCATTCCGATTGCTATAAGCCCTCCCCATATCAACAATTGTGTAAAACCTAACAGTCCTACAGATATGATTTTTCCAAGCATCATCGTACGTCCGGTTACACAAGTGGCAAGCACCTCCATGATTCGGTTTACCTTCTCCTTCTTAACCTTTGCGAATATCTGCGATCCGTAAACCATCAGGAACAGGGCAAGGAAGATTCCGCAAAGCATACCCATCACCTGAATACCGGACATATCATCAGGGTCGGGAGCACCGGGGTTTGCCAATTTCTTTGTACTCTCGGAATCGGCCATGATAAATCCGATGAATATTGAGAATGCTACAAATATTATAGGTACTATGATGGTACCGATCCAGAAAGATTTCTGTTTGATATCGGTCAGATACTCGTTTTTAATTATTAATCCTAATTGACTCACTGTTAGATGTATATTTAGTGTTATAGACTATTGTTTAATTATGTGATTAGCCTTGAGAGACTTTTGAAATAAAAATCTCATTAAGTGTCGGCAACGTTTCCTCGAATAAGGTTATGTCACTATGCGTGGATATTTCGGAAAGAAAATCAATATTTGATACTCCCGGAGCTTTCTTGAGGTGATAGGTATATCCTTTTCTCTTGGCTGCATTTTCATCGAGACGAATCCACTCAAGATACCCTTTTTCTCCTATTTTCGACAACGGTAAGGGAGAAGTCGTAACTATTCTGATTTCGTTCTTTTTATTTTCCTCCTTTATGTCGTTAATATTACCTTGAAGCAATACTTTACCGTGATTGATCAGGGCAATTGAATCACACATCTCTTCCACTGCCGGCATATTGTGAGATGACAATATGATTGTCGTTCCGTTGTTATGAAGACGCGCTATAAGTTCCTGCAACAACTGACCGTTGATAGGATCAAAACCACTGAATGGCTCGTCAAGAATCACTAATTGGGGCTCATGAACAAGTGTGGAGATAATCTGCACTTTCTGCTGGTTACCTTTGGATAATTCCTTCAGTTTACGCTTTTCATTACCTTTCAGGTTAAACAATTCGAGATACTCATCCATAACTTCCCTGATGCGTGGAGCAGAACCACCTTTGAGCTGACCGAGATAAAGAATCTGATTCTCTATAGTCATGTTGTCGTACAGACCTCGCTCTTCGGGCATATATCCTAATTTTCGGGCTGACTCCAAAGAGGCGTCTTCTCCAAATAATTTGACTGAGCCCGAGTCCTTGGTCAGTATACCGTTGATGATACGCAGCAATGTGGTCTTTCCGGCACCGTTCGGACCTAAAAGACCGCATATAGCACCCCGGTCAACCGTCATATTCACATCATCGAGAGCAAGAAGGCTACCGAAATTCTTGTTAAGATTGCTTATTTCAAGTATTGACATTATAATTTGATTCTTAATATTTAATGATTATTGTATCGCAGGGCTATTTGTTTACTCCCGGTGAAATTATTCGGTCGCCGATATCCTTAGCTACCTGAGATCTCAAATGCATCAACGAATTAATTTCAAGCATCAGATTCTTCTCAGCCTCCTGATCTCCTTTGCCTGAAATCTCCTGAAATTGCTTGAACAGATTCTTGATACGTTCGTTAAGAAGTTCATTTTTCCATTCTGTCATCGCCCGGGGCACAAGCACTTCGAGTTTATCTTCCTCTTTCTCTATCACATTGTTGTCACGCTGATAGATATTGCTTAACTGATGTTTTTCCCGAATAAGTTCGATACATGCCGTACGTATCTCGTCGCTTTCATGACTTGCAAGGATTCTGCCGGGATAATCTTTGGAAAATTCCCGGATATTCTCGAAAGCAAACTGTTCAAGCTCTTTTTCAAGCTTTTTCTCAGCCCTTTCTATCTCCGACATAGACAGGTCTGAAGCTCCGATGTTCGCAATTCCCTCGCGTCTCTTTGTTTCGATCTCTATATTTAATTTGGCTGTATATCTCTCCAATGCCTCCTCGTATGAATCTTTCATATTAAGCAGTAAAGAGAATATTCGGGAATATACCGGAACTGAGAAAGTGATGTTGTCAGCTTCCAGTTCCTCACTTACAAAGTCGATAACCGAGATTGAATCCTCGTCCTCCTCCTCAAACACCGTGCAGAGATCAAGATAACCATATTTTAAGCAATATTCAATCACTACCTGCTCCAATGGCTGGCAAGGATACGGATTCTCTTTCCTGACCGGTTTAGGTTGCGATGGCTGATAAAACTGCTGCTGCGGAGTCTGCGACGCATAGGATGCATTCTTACCGTCAGCATTATTTATTCTATCAGAAGTATTATCATTTACCGGGAAATCTTTTCTTGTTCGGTCTCTCTTCCATTTTTCGATCAGCACTCCCCGGAAAGTAGCCACGGATTTAGCGATCGATTCTTCCTGCACACCCAAGATTCTGGAACACTCCTGAATATACACATCGCGCGAAATAGGATCCTGAATATGTGCGATAGATTCCACGACGCTGTTAAGAGCTTCGATTCTTTTCTGAGGATCTCCTTTTACATCTGCGAGGAGCACCTGAGCCTTAAACCGGATTATATCAGTCTCATGCTCTGCCACATAGGCACGGAATTCTTCGGGCGTATGTTTGCGTGCGAATGAATCCGGATCGTCGCCATCAGGCAGAAGAAGCACCTTTACCTTCATCTTGTGAGAGAGAAGCATATCGATACCTCTCAAGGATGCTTTGATTCCGGCGGCATCGCCATCATATATTAAGGTTATATTTTCCGTAAAGCGGTGAATCAATGCTATCTGACCATCGGTAAGTGCAGTTCCGGATGATGCCACGGTGTTTCTCATTCCCGATTGCCACATTCCGATAACATCGAGATACCCCTCTACAAGAAAGCACTTATCCTCCTTGACTATATCGGCGCGAGCCTGAAAGATACCATAAAGCTCATTACTCTTCTTATAGATCTGCGACTCGGGAGAGTTGATATATTTTGCCAATCCACCTTTTAGGTCACGACCACCAAAAGCGATAACCTTTCCGGCAGAGTTAATAATCGGGAAAATAACACGGCCACGGAATCGGTCATATTCACGGCCTTCCTGCGAAGTTCCGGTCAGACCGAGATTTTTAAAGACTTGAATATCATAACCTGCAGCCTTGGCTGCCCCTGTCAAAGCATTACTTTTGTCAAGAGCATAACCGAGATGAAATTTTCTTATAGCCTCTTCTGTAACTCCTCGACCGTAAAGGTATGTCAGACCGATATCCCGGCCATCCTGCGTATCGAAAAGGTCCTTCTCCATCTTGAGCATGGCCCATTCGTTGGCAACGAGCATAGCCTCCCGTTCCGACTGAGCTTGCTTTTCCTCATCTGTCAGTTCACGCTCCACAACCTCTATGCCATATTTTTTGGCCAGATGCAAAAGCGCATCGTGATAGGAAAGGCCCTCCTTTTCCATGAGGAAATGCACTGGTGAGCCACCTTTCTTACATGAAAAACAGTAACAGAAATTTTTACGTTTATTTACTGAGAAGGATGGGGTACGTTCATTATGAAAAGGGCAGAGGCCCATATAGTTAGCGCCCCTGCGTATAAGATGCACATAATCTCCGACAACATCAACGATGTCGGCTGCGTCCTTAATCTTTTGTGCGGTGATTGGATCTATCAATTATCTTCGCTGTTATTTTGTGAATTTCTTCATTAGTCGACAATCTTGTCGGCACCAACGGCAGTCTCAGAACATTCTCTATCATACCCATCGCATTAAGGGTGCATTTGACACCGGCTGGATTTCCGTCTACAAAGAGCAGATTGAACAGTTCTGTAAATTCAAAGTGTATCGGGAGGGCTTCCTGAAAACGCCCGGCAAGGCATAACCTGACCATCTTGCCGAATTCCGCGGGAAAAGCGTTACCTATGACTGAAATAACGCCGACCGCGCCGAGAGTCATTAGAGGATATGTTATCGAGTCATCACCCGAAACAACTTGAAAATCTTCCGGTTTATTCTTGATGATTTCCTCTATCTGACAGAAATTTCCTGATGCTTCTTTAACGCCGATTACATTTTCAACTTCGCGAGCTATTCTCAAAGTGGTCTGCGCCGTCATGTTCACGCCCGTCCTTCCCGGCACGTTATAGAGAATCACAGGAAGAGGAGAGGCTTCGGCCACGGCTTTATAATGTTGGTAAATTCCCTCCTGAGAAGGTTTGTTATAGAAAGGCACTACAGACAATATGGCTGAAAATCCTGTCAAGTCTTCTGTTTTAAGTTCTTCAACAAGCGCCATCGTATTGTTCCCTCCCAATCCAATCACTAACGGAACGCGTCCGTTAACCTTATCGAGAATAAATTTTCGGAGCTCACATTTCTCATGTGGTGAGAGCGAAGGAGTCTCGCCTGTGGTGCCGAGAGCAACAATATAGTCGGTTTTTCCACCGATTAGATACTCAATTATATTGGAAAGAGCGTCATAATCAATGGATTTATCTTGTCGGAAAGGGGTTATCAT
>JAIEAO010000005.1 GCA_029071345.1 Muribaculaceae bacterium
ACTTTCCGTGGGGGTGATCGATATTCACCGATATTAGAGGATGAATCAATTACGGCACAGGAAGTTATTTTTGATGAGCGACTGGCATATAGCCAACAGCTAAAGCCGGTTTTATGGGCAGACTTCTCAGTATATTACCGCATCAATCGTCGTAAAATATCTCATGAGTTTGGTTTAAAATGGCTTAACGCTACTTTTCACGATGAATATCTCGGTCATGAATATAATTTTAAGACCGGACGCGTAGAGGAATATCGTGATGGAATCTGTATGCCCAATCTGTATTACAAGATTAGTTTCTAAAACCCTATTCAATATTTAAGGAGGCTGCGTCGTAATGGAATATATATTACGACACGGCCTCCTCAGTTTTGGTGATAATCTGTTAGCGGAGTTGTAGACGGACTACGTTTTCGACGTGATGGGTGTGGGGGAACATATCGACAGGTTGCACGTCGGTAACTTTGTATGAACCGTCAAGAAGTGCAAGGTCGCGTGCCTGAGTTGCAGGATTGCAACTGACGTAGACTATTACTCTCGGCCGAGCATTGAGGATAACCTTGATTACATCCTCATGCATTCCGGCACGTGGTGGGTCGATAATCATTACGTCGGGCGCACCATGTTGCGCTATGAATTCATCTGTCAGAATATCTTTCATGTCGCCGGCATAGAAAAGTGTATTGTCTATGCCATTTACATTCGAGTTAAGTTTTGCGTCTTCGATTGCTTCCGGCACATATTCGATACCGATAACTTTCTTTGCATTGCGTGCTACAAAGTTAGCAATCGTGCCTGTACCGGTGTATAAGTCGTATACCAGCGGCTTCTCTCCCTGATTTTCCGTTTTGTCCAAACCGGCGAAACTACGGGTCACTTTATAAAGTTCGTAAGCCTGTTTTGAATTGGTCTGATAGAATGATTTTGCATTTACCCGAAATTTCAAACCCTCCATCTCCTCCTCGATATAATCGGGACCTTTGAAGGGTACAACTGTCTGGTCTGAAATGGTGTCGTTGAGCTTAAGATTTATTACATAAAGCAGCGAGGTGATTTCGGGGAATTTTTCGGCTACAGCCTGCATTATCGCATCAATTTCATTCCTGTTGTCTTCACCAAACACCAAGCAGACCATCACTTGCCCTGTAGAGGCGATACGAATCATCAAAGTTCGCAGAAGACCGTTGTTTTCCTTTATGTTATAGAACGATAATTGATGATTCTCGGCGTAATCATATATAAAATTACGGATCTGATTACCCAAGTCGTCCTGAAGGTGACATTGGGTGATATGATATACCTTGTCGAAAGCACCGGGGATGTGAAAACCGAGGGCGTTGCTTGAATCTTCAAATGTCTTGCCGGACTTGATATCCTCCCAAGTGCGCCACTTCTTATTTGAAAAAGTATACTCCATCTTATTACGGTATTCCCATACTTTCTCGGATCCTAATATAGGAGATATCGGAGGAAGTTCTACCTTGGCAATTCGTTCGAGCGCATCCGTTACTTGCTGTTGCTTATACTTAAGCTGCTCATTATAGGGGAGATGCTGCCATTTGCATCCGCCGCAGATAGTGTAATGATGACACTTCGGTTCCACTCGAATATCAGAGGGCCTCAACATAGTCTCTATGTGCCCCTCTGCATAACTGTGCTTCTTCTTGTCAATCTTGATATCGGCGATATCACCCGGTGCTCCGAACGGAATAAACACTACAATTTTGCTATCAGGCTCGGCTTCGTTGAAAGCTACTTTAGCCAGTGCCTTCCCTTCTGCGGCAACGCCGGTAATCTCGATATTCTTTAAAACCGGGAGGGTTTTCTTTTTTCGTCCCATTTGCTTAAATTTCTCTTTAATTTCAATGCAATTTCCTAACGTTAAATAATCTTAGAAAAGACTTACAAGATAGAAAATTCGCATTTTCACTGCAAAAATACAAAAAATTACCAACAAATTATTATATTTGCATTTGTAAGACTCGAATCATGAAATGCGGATAATGGTAAATATTACCGTTATCGGATATAATTTGTGACATTACGATAGAATTTTATTGAATACATTAAATATATTAAATTTATTCAACACTATGGCAAAAAAAGTGTATACGTTCGGCGACGGTAAAGCCGAAGGTAATGCGTCAATGAGAAACCTCCTTGGCGGCAAGGGTGCGAACCTTGCAGAGATGAACTTGTTAGGAATGCCGGTACCTCCCGGTTTTACAATCACAACTGAAGTCTGCACCGAATATACCCAGTATGGTCGCGACAAAGTTGTTGAAGATATAAAGAAAGAAGTTGAGAAAGCTATCGCTCACGTAGAGGCTCTCACCGGAAAGAAATTTGATGATTCTTCAGATCCGCTTCTCGTATCCGTTCGTTCAGGTGCCCGCGCTTCAATGCCCGGTATGATGGACACCGTCCTCAACCTCGGTATGAATGACGCTACAGTTGCAACTATGGCTGAGAAGAGCGGCAATCCCCGCTTTGCATGGGATAGCTACCGTCGTTTCGTTCAGATGTACGGTGACGTAGTTCTCGGTATGAAGCCGAAGAGCAAAACTGACATCGATCCCTTCGAGGCTATCATGGATCAGGTAAAAGAGGAGAAAGGTGTTAAGTTTGACAACGAACTCGACGTTGAAGATCTTAAAGAACTTGTTAAGCGTTTCAAAGCTGCCGTTAAAGAATATACAGGCAAAGACTTCCCCGAATCAGCATGGGAACAGCTCTGGGGTGGTATCTGCGCAGTATTCGACAGCTGGATGAACGAGCGCGCTATCATCTATCGCCGTATGAACCAGATTCCCGAGGAATGGGGTACAGCCGTTAACGTTCAGGCTATGGTTTACGGTAACATGGGTAACAACTCAGCAACAGGTGTTGCATTCAGCCGTGACGCCGCTACAGGTGAAAACATCTTCAACGGAGAGTATCTTATCAATGCTCAGGGTGAAGACGTTGTTGCCGGCGTTCGCACTCCTCAGCAGATCACTATCGAGGGTTCTCGTCGTTGGGCAAAACTTCAGGGTATCTCTGAAGAGGAGCGCCGCGAGAAATATCCTTCACTCGAAGAATCTATGCCCGACTGCGCAGCTGAGCTCATCGCTATCGCACACCGTCTCGAAGACTACTATAAAGATATGCAGGATATGGAGTTCACTATCCAGGACGGCAAGCTCTGGATGCTCCAGACCCGTAACGGTAAGCGTACCGGAGCCGCTATGGTTAAGATCGCAATGGATCTTCTCCGTGCCGGTGAAATCGACGAAAAGACCGCTCTTCTCCGTATAGAGCCCCAGAAACTTGATGAGCTCCTTCACCCCGTATTCGATAAAGAGGCTCTCAAGAAAGCTAAAGTTGTGGCTAAGGGTCTTCCCGCTTCTCCCGGTGCAGCTGCCGGTCAGATCGTATTCCAGGCTGACGACGCTGAGGAATGGGCTGAGAAGAAGAAAAAAGTGGTACTCGTCCGCATCGAGACTTCTCCTGAAGACCTTCGCGGTATGGCTGTTGCACAGGGTATCCTTACAATGCGTGGCGGTATGACTTCTCACGCAGCCGTTGTTGCCCGCGGTATGGGTAAATGCTGCGTATCAGGTGCCGGCGATATCATCGTAGACTACAAAGCCAAGACAGTGGAAATGGCCGGTAAGGTTTACAAAGAGGGCGACTGGATTTCACTCAACGGTTCTACCGGTGATGTATATGACGGTCAGGTTACTACTACCGAGCCCGAGCTCGATGGCGACTTCGGTGCTATCATGGACCTCTCTGATAAGTTCGCTAAAACTCTTGTCCGTACAAACGCTGACTCACCCCGCGATGCAAAACAGGCTCGTCGCTTCGGCGCTCAGGGTATCGGTCTTTGCCGTACAGAGCATATGTTCTTCGAGGGAGACCGTATTAAAGCCGTTCGCGAGATGATTCTTGCCTCAGATTTGGAAGGTCGTCGCAACGCACTCGCCAAACTCCTCCCCATGCAGCGTGGTGACTTCGAAGGTATTTTCGAGGCTATGGACGGATTTGGTGTTACTGTTCGTCTTCTCGATCCCCCGTTGCACGAGTTCGTACCTCATACAACTGCCGCACAGCAGGAGCTCGCAGACGAGATGGGTCTCACTCTTGAGGATGTAAGAAAGAAAGTAGACGAACTTGCAGAGTTCAACCCGATGCTCGGTCACCGTGGCTGTCGTCTCGGTATCACTTATCCCGAGATCACTGAGATGCAGACTCGCGCCATCATCGAGGCTGCCCTTGCATGCAAAGCTCGTGGCATCGATGTTCATCCTGAAATCATGGTGCCCCTCGTAGGCTCACTCAAAGAGCTCCAGAATCAGGCTGATGTAATCAACACTACTGCAGCTAAGGTATTCGAAGAGAAAGGTGATTCTGTAATCTACAAAGTAGGTACAATGATCGAGGTTCCCCGTGCCGCCCTTACAGCTAACGAAATCGCTGAAGTAGCAGAATTCTTCTCATTCGGTACAAACGACCTCACTCAGATGACCTTCGGATTCTCTCGTGACGACGCACCCAAATTCTTGAAATTCTACAAAGAACACGGTGTCATCAAAGTTGATCCGTTCGAGGTTCTCGATCAGGCAGGTGTTGGCCAGCTCGTAGAGATGGGTGTTAAGAAAGGCCGCTCAACACGTCCCGACCTCAAGGTTGGTATCTGTGGCGAGCACGGTGGCGAGCCCAGCTCAGTTAAGTTCTGTGCTAAACTCGGCATGAACTACGTCAGCTGCTCACCCTTCCGCGTGCCTATCGCCAGAGTAGCTGCGGCGCAGGCTGCGATTGAAGATTAAGACTTAGTCTAACATTTACCGATACTTAGGCTGTAACGCTCTGTCAAAAAGAGACGTTACAGCCTTTGGTATTCTTAGGAGGTTCGTTCACTTGACATCACTTTGCGAGTACAAATGTGTACAAAAAACGTACAGAAATATGTACACTTTTCAAGGGGTCACGTACAGCAAACGTACAAGTCAGCGTACAAGTCTAATTCATTCATACTCCGAAGCATAGGATAAAAACCGAATTTAACTTAAACAAATCAATAGGAACACGGAAGCAATGGCAACATTCAAACCCACTGTGCGCGGTGTGCGCAATGACGGATTTATGCAGGTCTATATCCGGATCACTCATAAGACCAAGCACGGATATATCAAGACCGACAAGATGATTACGAAGAGAGAACTGGGGAAGCAGGGCGAAATCAAGGACGCTTTCGTGCTGAACTACTGCACGGAGCGGATTATGGAGTTCAACGAACGACTGAACCGCAAGGACATCAGCAAGTGGACCGTAGCAGAGGTTGTTGAGTTTCTGAAGCATGGCGATGAGGATATTTGTTTCAGCGACTACGCACGACTTCACATAGACCGATTGATTGACAACGACCAAGAGCGGACATCGCGAAACTACAAACTGGCTCTTCAACACATGGAACGTTTCTTTGGCACGAATAAAATCATGTTCGGGCAGCTTACCTCTATGCAGGTCAATCGTTGGATTGCGACTTTGGAGCAGACGCGCCGGGCAAAGGAGATGTATCCAGTGTGCATGAGGCAGGTGTTCAGAGCTGCCATAAGGGAGTTCAACGATTACGACAACGGCATTATCCGTATCAAGACCAATCCGTGGGGCAAAGTGAAGATACCGACTGCGGACCGGTCCGAGAAGATTGCGATTTCTCCCGAGGAGTGCCGTGCGTTCTTCGCGTCTCCCCTGCCTGCCACTCGGATGATTGACCCCCTGCCCGAACTGGGGCGCGATGTGGCGATGCTTGTGCTATGCCTTGCAGGGATGAACACGGCAGACATCTACGAGCTGCGCAAAGAGAGTTATCGTGACGGCGTGATTTGTTATAAGAGAGCCAAGACCCGGAAGAGCAGGCGCGATGATGCCTATATCGAAATGCGTGTTGAGCCAATCATCGAGCCGATAATCAAGAAATATCTTGCAGATGATGATGACCCCTACCTGCTGAACTTTCACAAGCGGTACTGCGATTTTGACTCTTTCGGGGCGAATGTAAACAACGGCATTCGGCAGGTGTGCAAATCTATGGGCATTCCACGGGAGAAGTGGTATTGCGTCTATACGTTCCGGCATACGTGGGGAACAATCGCACAGAATGATTGCGGAGCGTCAATTGCGGAGGTGGCATTCGGCATGAACCACTCGCACGGACACACGATAACGAGAGGTTATCTCAAGATAGATTTCACTCCGGCCTGGGA
>JAIEAO010000050.1 GCA_029071345.1 Muribaculaceae bacterium
GGGTTATTATTAATTCGCCCTTTCAGGGCTATATCATTCAATGATGTATAGTTGATTTTCAATTTAATAATTTAATATAATAAAAATGACGGCACTCCGATTTGGTCGAAGTGCCGTCCTCGCAGAAGCCCCGGTCTTAAAAAAAGAATCGGTTGTTAGTATTGTCAATCAACTTGAGCGAATTCCATGGGTAGGGCTGCCAACATATAGTTATGACCTTTTACAAAATTGATGATGGCATCCTTTTCTTTACTATCTTCTACATCTGAGATGATTCGTTTGATAGCATTGAATGGAGATGTCTGGCTCTGGTAAATATGGCGGTAGCTTTTCGCGATCTCATCGATTGTCTCATCGGAGAATTTTCCTTTGCGGAGTATGTAAGCATTAACCCCGAAATACTCGATAGGATTATGAGCCATGATGGTGAACGGCGGAACATTACTGTTTACCCGGCAACCACCTTTAATCAAAACCCATTCGGCGACATCGCAATTTTCATGCACGAGCGCGTTGGAGGAGAGAATGGTATAATTACCGATCTTGCATGATCCCGCAATCTTCACGGCGTTGCCCAGTACAACATAATCTCCGATAATCGAGTCGTGAGCAATATGCGACTGAGCCATAATGAATGAGTTGGAGCCGATCTTGGTAGCTTTCCCTGAGTGGATGCTACGATTGATTATCACATGCTCGCGGATGCAGTTGTTATCACCGATCTCTACAAACGAATCCTCACCTTTCCAACGGAAATCCTGAGGAGTGGCCGAAATAACGCATCCGTCGAAAAACTTATTGTTTTTGCCGATTCTTGCGCCGGAGCGGATGCTCACATGAGGACCGATCACACATCCTTCGCCGATTTCGACATTGTCGTCGATAAATGCGAATGCACTGATAGTGACATTGTCGCCAATCTTTGCGTTAGGATGAACAAAAGCGAGTGGACTAATCTGAAACATAATAGTAGATCTTTAAGGTTAATATCTTATCTTCCTCCTCCTACGGCCTGATAAAGGTTAATCAATGAAGCTACCTGAGTGTGCCAGCAAGCCAGGCTTGAAAGCTGTGCGCTCAAAAGGCTTGAGCGAGCGGTGAGAACTTCAAGGTATGTTGTCTTCTGATCAAGGACGAGGAGTTCCTGAGTATATTCCACGCTTTTCTCCAGCTTATCGATCTGATTCTCGACAGCGACTTTTTTATCGCTGATATTCTTGATCTGGGCGAGAGCGTTGCTTACATCCGCACTGGCGTTGAGCACCGTCTTGCGGAATGCATTCATCGCCTGCTGCTGTTTAGCCTTTGCAGCTTCAAGTGTAGCTATATTCTGACCGCGTGAGAAAAGGGGAGCGGTGAGTTGACCGGCGAGTTGAGCAAACCATATACCGGGGTTAGTGACAAGGCTTCCCATCAGGTTGGTAAATCCTCCCTGAGCTGAAATGTTGATCGAAGGGTAAAATGCCGCGCGCGCACTGTTAACGGTGTAATACGCAGCCGCCAATCCTCTTTCAGCAGCGCGGACATCCGGACGTACTGCAAGATATGACATCGGAACGCCTTTGGAAATGTCAGCCGGGAGTGCGAATGTGAGATCTGAAGTAACATCCCATTCGGTCGGATATTCTCCGAGAAGTACGGAGAGTGAATTGGACACTGATGTGATGTTCTGTCTAATGTCTGAAATTGAACCTACGATATTCCAATAGTTGGCTTCACTCTGGACTACGGCAGCCTCGTTAACGTATGCCGCTTCTTTCATGGCCTTCATCGATTCTACCTGATCTTTCCAGATCACGGATGTGCGCTCCGTAAGATCAAGTTGCTGTTTGAGCAATACGAGAGAATAGTAAGCGCTGGCTACTCCGCATACGATCTGCGAACGAACGGCCTGCTCATAATCCTGCATCTGCTCCACAGTAACTTTTGCACCGCGTTTACGGTTAAGAATCTTACCGAATGCGTCAATCTCCCAATTCGCCGCCAACGGAATGGTATACGTCCATGTATTCATCTTGCTTCCGTCATAACTTGCCGCTCCTCCATTGGGTGATAGCGCGAGAGAGGGGAAATAACTTAACTTTGCACCTTTCAGCTGGGCCTCGGCCGCTTTCACGTTGTAATAGGCATCGTTGAGGTCAAGGTTATTATCGAGGGCTTTGCGGATGTAGCTTTGAAGCAACGGATCGGTAAATACTTTCTCCCATCCGATGTATTCGAGAGTAGTTGAGTCTGTTGAATTCTCAATGGCGTTGCGATAATCGGAGATCTGCGCGTTGCCACCCTCCGGGAGTTCATATTTCCGGTAGATGTGACAGCTGCTTAAAGCAACTGTCATCATCATTACCAATATGTATCTTATAGTTTTATTCATTTCTTGTTAGTCTCTGGTTATACTATACTGTTCGATCTCTGAAGAAATACCGGAGTTGTCTGTGTCTTTCCATTTTGGAGGAGATACCTTCTCCTGCAGTTTCTGGAAGGCGACAAACATCGCCGGCACTATGAGGAGCTGGAAAATCATACCGATAAGCATACCTCCGATAGCTCCGGAACCAAGCGCGTTATATCCGTTTGCACCCGCACCGGTCGCAAACATAAGAGGCAACAGACCGATGATCATGGCGAGACCTGTCATAAGGATAGGACGAAGACGGGCCGAGGCTCCCTGAATTGCAGCCTGAACGATGCTAAGACCTGTTCTGCGACGGTCAAGAGCGAACTCAACGATGAGGATGGCATTCTTAGCCAGCAGACCGATTAGCATGATCAATGCAATCTGGAGATAGATGTTGTTGTCAATTCCCATGAAGCGGGCGAAAATAAACGTACCCATCAAGCCGAATGGCACGGATAGAATGACAGCCCAAGGAATTATATAGCTCTCATACTGAGCCGCAAGGACAAGATATACGAAGAGAAGCACAAGTCCGAAGATATATGCTGTCTGACCGCTACCACCTTTAGCCTCCTCGCGGGTCATACCGGAATATTCATAGCCGAATCCGACAGGAAGGGTCTGAGCTCCTACCTCCTCAATAGCGCGAATCGCATCACCGGAAGAGAAACCAGGAGCCGGCTGACCTGTGACGGCGATAGAGGTGAACATATTGAATCGGTTGATAATATCGGGTCCGTAGACACGTTTGAGCGATACGAAGTTATCGATCGGTGCCATAGTCGCTCCGTTGCGTACTTTGATTCGTTTAAGAGTCTCCGGAGATACGCGTGCCTCGGGAGATGCCTGCATCATTACGCGGTAAAGTTTACCGAAACGGTTGAAGTTTGAGATATACATACCTCCGTAATAACCCTGAAGTGCGCTCAAAATCTGATTTTGTGTCAATCCGGCCTGCTTGATCTTTGCAACATCAAGCTCGACGAGATATTGAGGGAAGGTCGGGTTAAAGGTAGAGTAGGCCATCTGAATCTCAGGACGGGCATTCAATGCGGCGATATATTTCTGATATACCCCGAAGAAGTTGTTAAGGTCACCACCTGTCTTGTCCTGAAGCTTGATTTCAAAACCGTTGGAAGCAGAGAAACCGGGGATCATAGGGGGCGCGAAGAACATGATTCGGCCATCCTTAATCTGAGAACACTTCTGATAGAGCATACCCAGCACGGCGTCGGCACTTTCGGTTTTTTCGTCGCGTTCGTTCCACGGGCGCAATCTGATAATGAATGAGCCGTAAGTGTTGCCCTGTCCGCCAATGAAGCTGAATCCGGTGATGGCGTTGCGAATCTGAATGGCAGGGATCGTTCCGCAGATGCTGTCTACCTGATCCATTATGGATTTTGTTTTCTCAAGAGATGTTGCCGGAGGCATATCGACAACACCCATGATCGTACCCGTATCTTCCTGAGGCACCATTGAAGTCGCAGTCGTACTCATAAGCCATACGAGCACCGCCATACAGATGCCGGCAATTGAGAATCCGGTTACCTTATGCTTGATAAACCATGAAGTAGCCTTCGTATAAACTCTAAGCAGTGAGTTGAAACCTCTGTTGAAGAAATCGATGAACTCTTTAGAGAACATTCCAATCAGTGCAAGAATGGCTACAATAACAGCTATAGAGCTCTTAAGTATATTCTCGAAGTCGTACCATCCTAATACGAGGAAAGTGACGGCAGCGATAATGAAACAGAGTGAGATGACAGGAGGGAATTTAAGACGGAATCTTTTCTTGTATGTCTCTTTTACAACTTCTCCGGCCGCGGAATAGGCATCTTTCATTCTCTCTTTGAGAGGCTTTTCTTCCTTGTCGTGAGATTTTAGGAAGATAGCACACAGTGCAGGCGAGAGTGTCAATGCATTGACAGCCGATAGACCGATCGCCATGGCCATAGTAAGACCGAACTGGCGATAGAACACACCTGACGTACCACCGATGAATGACACGGGGATGAACACAAGCATCATGACGAGAGTCACCGAAATAAGTGCGCTTGCAATCTCGTTCATGGCATCGATAGAGGCTCGTCGGGCCGAACTGTAACCTTCGTCAAGTTTGGCATGGACGGCCTCGACCACAATGATGGCGTCGTCGACCACGATTGCAATGGCAAGTACAAGAGCAGAGAGTGTAAGAAGGTTAAGTGAGAAGCCGAAGATATTCATCAATCCGAATGTACCGATAAGTGCCACCGGAATTGAAATCATAGGAATAATAGTAGATCGGAAGTCCTGAAGGAATATGAACACAACGAGGAACACGAGAACGAATGCTTCGATGAGGGTTTTGACCACCTCGTGTATTGAAGCGAACAAGAAGTCGTTAACACTCATAGTGGTAATGATCTTTAATCCCTCCGGAGCATCTTTCTGGAAGTCGCTGAGCAATGCCTGAATATCTTTCACCACCTGAGTTGCATTAGACCCCGGTGACTGATAGATGATGGCCGCACAACCTGTATTTCCGTTAGTTGTGGAGTGGAAACCGTATGACAGACGTCCGAGTTCGACATCAGCGACATCTTTGAGACGTAAAACATCTCCGTCGGGAGTGGCGCGAAGTATGATATCCTCAAACTCTGTCTCGTTCTGCAGGCGTCCTTTATAGCGCATCACATACTGAAAACTCTGGTTTCCGTTTTCACCGAACTGTCCGGGAGCCGCTTCAATATTCTGCTCGGCGAGAGCCGCCGAGATATCGGAAGGCATAAGGCCATATTGAGCCATCACATCAGGCTTAAGCCATATACGCATACTGTAATCGGCTCCCATCACGCTGGCATCACCCACACCCGATACGCGCTTGATAACCGGGATGATGTTGATGGCCATATAGTTTTCAATAAAGCTTTCGGAATATTTGTGAGACTCATCATATACATTGAATACCATGAGCATGGAGCTCTGGCGTTTCTGAGTGATGACACCCACCTGGTTAACCTCCGAGGGTAAGAAGCTGGCTGCTTTTGCAACACGGTTCTGAACATCTACGGCCGCCATGTCGGGGTCCATACCGGGTTTGAAAAAAACCTGAATTGTAGCGGAACCGTTGTTGGCAGCAGTAGAATACATATAGTCCATATTCTCCGCACCGTTAATCTGCTCTTCAAGCGGTGCGATCACAGAGTTAAGCACACTCTGCGCGTTTGCTCCCGTGTATGTGGTGCTTACCTGAATAGTCGGTGGAGCAATATTCGGGTATTGCTCGATCGGGAGCGAAGCCAGACCCAGTAAACCGAAAATAACGATGAAAACCGAGATTACGGTCGAGAGTACCGGTCTGTTAATAAATGTTGATAAATTCATCGATCAAAATTTTTATTTCTTGGGAGTGATGATCATATCATCTTTAACTGAGATACCTACACCTTCTGTCACGATAACGTCGCCGGATTTAAGACCACCGGTGACAATATAGTTTTTACCGTCATTTTCAGCGGCAATAGAGATGGGAGTGGAATGAACTTTATTTGAGTCGCCTACGACATAGCAGAATTTCATATCCTGAATTTCGTAAGTGGCATTCTGTGGAATAAGAATTACTGATGAACGCAGAGAAGGAATCAAAACCTGACCGGTGTTTCCGCTTCTTAACATTCCTTCGGGGTTGGGGAAGATTGCTGTGGCGGATGCCGCGCCAGTGCTCGGATCGATCACACCTGAGACCGATATAATCTTGCCGGGATGAGAATATCTTGTGCCGTTGGCAAGCTGCAATGTAACTTCAGGCATAAGTTTAATAGCCTCTTCCAATGAGCGCGCACCGTTATCGGTCATGGTGAGAATATCTTTCTCGTTTAGCGAGAAGGAGGCACGCATATCGCTACTGTTTGAAAGAATGGTAAGGAGAGTGGATGGGGAAACAAGTGAACCCTCGCGATAGTCTATCTTTCCGACGATTCCCGCTTCAGGAGCAGTCACAACAGAATAAGAAAGATTCTTGCGGGCATTGACGAGATTTGCGTTGGCCTGATTGAGCTGTGCTTTGGCCGCGTTAAGAGCATCTACTGAAGTCTGATATGCCGGAGCACTGATAATATTCTTATCAAAGAGAATCTTATTATTGTTGGCGTTGGTTTGCGCGGTGTTAACATTGGCCTGAGCTACTGCTACTGCAGCATTTGCCGCATCCACGGCCGCCTGTAACGATACCTGATCGATGGTGAAGAGCACCTGACCTTTACCGACTTTCTGACCTTCCTCAACGTTTACTTTAGTAAGAAAACCCGAAATCTGAGGACGAATCTCGACGTCATTCTCACCTCTCAAAGATGTAGGATAACCGGTCTCAAGATTAGAGTCTGATTCTCCAACAGTGAGAACTGCTAATTCAGGAGCGGCAACCTGCTGTTGCTGCTGTCCTTTTTTACAAGCAGGAAGAATCACTGTCAGTGCGAGCGCAGACAGCGATAATGCATAAATTTTTTTCAATTTCATACAGATATTGGTGTTTAGTTATATTTCGCTTATATGAATTTTATAGTAATTTTATGCTCGTGATGACCAACTCTTATGTCTCCACAAGAATAAGACAAGCACAAATTAGATTGGTTTAATCCATAAGAAGGGATAGGGTAATCAGTGAGACACCCTGCAAAATTAACACAAAAAACGCAATGATGGTCAATAAAAGAATAAAAATATCCCAATCTGACCAATATTGCGTATTTTGAGAAAACTTAATTCGCTAAAATAGTTTTATGAAATAATAAATGGGCTAAACATGGTTGTGTTTAGTTGAGAGAGTTGAGGAGGCGGGCTACGCAGTCGAAGGTTTTATGGGGGGCCTCTGACCAGAAGTTGACGTATTGTGAGACGTTTTCGGCCGCTCCGGGGGTGTCACTCATTACTCGGACAATGGCAAAGGAGACGCCACATTTGATGCAGGTCTGTGCAATGGATGCAGATTCCATATCCACTGCCAAGGCAGCCGGGAATGAAGCCTTGATTTTATCTACCTCTTCTTTCTTCGAAATGAATTTGTCGCCACTGCAGATGAGGCCGAACTTGACATTATCATCGGCTTTGAAGAGTCTTTCAGCAGTCGCAATAACATCGCTATCGGGAGTGAGAATCTGTGGATAACCGTCAGCGGCTCCATATTCGGTACCCGGTCCGCACCATACGTCATGATATGCAATGCCATCGGCAATAAGTACAGAGCCAATTCCTAACGATCCATCGACGCCTCCGGCTACTCCGGAATTGATTACAAGGTCGGGATGCAGACTCTGAATCATCATGTAGGTATTAAGGGCGGAATTTACTTTACCGATTCCACATTTACCGGCTATAACGGTGTGATTGCGGAGATGGCCGACATAGTATTTATGTTCGCCGATGATGATTTCCTCTCTTTCAGGTATAAGGTTGAGCAACAGATCGAGTTCCTTATCCATCGCTGCTAAGATTGCTATCTTCATAAAGTCGTTTATTGCTTTTTACGGCAAATTTAATTAATTTTGCCGAGTTTTAAAAACGGATTTGGAACTATGAAAAGAATTAAGATATGGAATGATTCGCCATCGGAAAAACAGCTCGATGAGATTTGTGCGATGATAGAACATGGTGAAATAGGACTATTCCCTACGGATACCATCTATGGAATATGCTGCGATGCGCTGAATGTCAAGGCTATTGAGCGAATCTGCAAATTGAAAGGAATCAATCCCGAGAAGGCTCATCTTTCAATAGTCTGTTCGGACATTGCGATGGCGGCCGACTATTCTAAAATCAACAATCAGGCGTTTCAGATGCTAAAACAATACACCCCCGGGCCCTTCACTTTCCTCTTGAATTCCGCTTCGAGTCTTCCGAAGGCATTCAAGGGTAGGAAAATAGTTGGTGTGAGAATTCCTGATAATGAAACCATAAGGAAAGTTGCCGAACGTCTGAATCATCCGTTGCTGACAACATCAATAGAATTTGAAGATGATGATTATGCCGTAAATCCCGACCTAATTGCCGAGAGCTATGAGAATGATGTTGATTTTATGGTAGAAGGTGAAGAGGGGGGCACGATACCCTCGACAATAGTTGACCTGTCGCAAGGTGAAGTCGAGATAGTTAGAGAAGGAAAAGGAGAATTGTGATATGAGTATAAATCGTCAGCAGTTGAAGAATCTTATGCTTCCGGTAGCTATGATCGGAGGTGCGGTATTCTATAAATGGATGGGATATTTGAGCTTCCTTTCTCCATATCTCATTTTTACGATGCTGTTCATCACCTACTGCAAACTGAATGTGCGTGATATTAAGCCGGGTAAAGAACATCTGATGCTCATCTGTGTGCAGATGGCATTATCTTTTACAGTTTACTTCATACTCTCACCGCTTAATCACATCGTAGGGGAGGGCGTGTTTATCTGCATCTTTATCCCCACGGCCACGGCTGCACCTGTGATTACGGCGATGTTAGGAGGGAGTATATCGTTCGTGGCCACATATTCTTTGCTGTGTAACGCACTTATAGCGGTTGCAGGACCGTTCATACTTGCGGCTATAGGTGATCACCCGGAGATCTCATTTTTACAGTCAACAATAATAATTTCATCGAAGGTGTTCCCGCTTATTATCGGACCGTTGGTGATCGCGTTGTTGTTAAGAAAGGCTTTTCCGAAACTTCATGCCAAAATCGAAAGTCATCAGTCGCTGTCATTCTATCTTTGGGCTATCTCCCTTTTTATCATTGTGGGAAGTTGCGTAAGTTTCACAATAAACACATGGGATAACAATTTGATTTGGACCGTGATTTCCCTTGTCATTGGAGCGTTGGCTGTGTGCCTTCTTCAATTTTACATCGGTAGAAAAATCGGAAAGAAATTTGGCGATACGGTTTCAGGAGGACAAAGTTTAGGACAGAAAAACACCGTGTTGGCTGTTTGGCTTGCCATGACTTATATGAATCCGACTGCATCTATTGCTCCTGCAGCTTATATTGCATGGCAGAACATAGTAAATTCCTGGCAGCTCGTCAAACACAGCTCCAAAGTAAAGGAAGAATAAAGATAGCCGCGATGTGGCAAAGGGATTTAATCGAGGTTTTTATGACTTGGTCTGAACTTGATTTGTAATTTTAGATATTAAATGTCATTTTTCACATCCATCTTTCTTTTTTGCGCAGTGGGCAGAGAGGGAGCAACCGGAGCAGGGGCCTTTGCTTTTCTTGGTGACAAGTTTGTAGACGGCCCAAACGATAGCCAGCAAGATAACTATCGCAACTGCAGTATATTGAATGGCTAAGTTTTTATCCATAAATCACTCTTTAGGGTCGGATTTCTTGGTGCGTTTGGGCTTCTTTTCAGCGTCGGCCGACTTCTTTTCCGGCACTTCGCGGGCTTGGATGGCTTCGATGCGGCGGTTGGAGTTATCTTTCAAGACGGAGAGAACAATGGCATTTATCATCTCTTTCTGCTTGGATATGAATTCCGCTGCGCTGTATTCCCCTTTTTCTATCTGACGCAAACGACCTTCCCAAATACCTGTCAGCTTAGGGCTTTTGAGCAGCTCTTCCTGAATCACATTAATAAGTTCGATACCGGCCTGCGTGGCTCTTAAAGATTTACGCTCTTTTTTGATGTAGCCGCGTTTATAGAGAATTTCGATTATCGCGGCTCGTGTCGAAGGCCTTCCCAATCCGTTAGCTTTAAGGGCTTCGCGCAAATCTTCGTCGTCAACGTTTGCACCACAAGTTTCCATCGCTTTCAGCAGCGTACCCTCGGTATAATACTTAGGTGGCTGGCTTGTCTTTTTAGCAAGCGAAGGATTGTGTGGTCCCGATTCACCCTTTGTAAATTCCGGGAGTACGCCGCCATCTTCCTGACCATTTTTATCCTCGTCGCTTTTATCGGCATCTACCTCTGAGGTGATACCTTTTCTCTGCTGATATACATATTTCCATCCGGGATCGTTGATTACTTTACCCGAAGTCTTGAACTTATATTTTCCGGCTTCACCCTTGACTACGGTCTGCTCGAAGAGGCAATCCGGATAAAATACGGATATAAACCTCAATGCAATTGTATCGAAGACATTGCGTTCATCCATAGTCAGCGAAGAGGGGAGCGGTTGACCTGTCGGGATGATGGCGTGGTGGTCGGTGACCTTTGAATTGTCAAACACCTTTTTGCTCTTACGCAGTTTGGATCCGCGCAGAGGTTGAAGCACATCTGCGTAATGCTGTGCGATGCCATTGAGAATTCCCTTACATTTCGGGTACACGTCATCTGTAAGGT
The DNA here is from genome assembly GCA_029071345.1 of Muribaculaceae bacterium. Taxonomy (GTDB): domain Bacteria; phylum Bacteroidota; class Bacteroidia; order Bacteroidales; family Muribaculaceae; genus Lepagella. The sequence goes on from JAIEAO010000050.1 coordinate 10,693, forward strand.
ATGTTGTATCAACACGGGGATAGGTGGCTAACTTTTTCTCATACAGAGATTGGATGGTGCGAAGCGTAACATCGGCACTCAGTCCGAATTTCTTGTTGCACTCCACCTGAAGCGAAGTGAGGTCGAAAAGGCGTGGGGGTGCTTCCTTACCCTTCTTTTTTTCAATATCGGTGACAACGAACGGGTATTGCCTTACTTCATTGAGCACACCTTCGCCGTCCTGCGGATTGTCAAATGGTTTTAGCGAAGAAGAAAACAGCACATCGCGATAAGTGGTTTTCAATTCCCACGAATCCTTTGGCACGAAGTTTTCGATTTCCTTCTGTCGGTTTACGAGCAAAGCCAGAGTAGGGGTCTGCACTCGACCAACCGACAATATCTGGCGATCGGAACTGTATTTCAGAGTATAAAGGCGTGTTGCGTTTATTCCTAAAATCCAGTCACCGATTGCTCTGCACAATCCGGCAACATATAAAGGTTCCAGATCTTCGTGAGTGCGAAGGTGCTCGAATCCTTCACGGATCGACTCATCGGTAAGCGAGGAGATCCAAAGCCGTTTCACCGGCTTGTCGCAGCCGGCTTTCTGCATCACCCAGCGCTGAATCAGTTCACCTTCCTGGCCGGCGTCGCCGCAGTTGATCACTTCGTCGCACTGCTGTATGAGTGTCTTGATTGTGTTGAACTGAGCTTCGATACTTTTCTGCGGAATGAGCTTGATACCGAATTTCGGAGGAATCATAGGGAGAGCTGATAGTGCCCACGATTTCCAGTTGACGGTGTAGTCAGCCGGCTCTTTAAGGGTACAGAGATGACCGAAAGTCCAGGTCACACAGTACCCGTTACCTTCATAATATCCTTGTCTCTGTGAATTGGCACCCACAATTCGGGCAATATCGCGGCCTACGCTCGGTTTCTCAGTGATGCACAGTATCAAAGCGGTCTATATAATTAAATCAGATTAATAATCGAATACTTATCAGAGTTTTTTTGCCTCGTTCCAATATACATCCATCTCGGCGAGAGTCATATCTTTCAGATTCTTGCCGGCTTCTTTGGCTTTGGATTCTATATAATTAAACCTCTTGATGAATTTTTTATTAGTTTTTTCCAAGGCGTTTTCCGGATTAACTCCATAAAGACGAGCGGCATTAACTACTGAGAAAAGGAGATCACCGAATTCATTTTCGATTGCATCCTTATCGCCATTTTTGATTTCCACATCAACTTCAGAAATCTCCTCCTTCACTTTATCCCAAACCTGATGTGGCTCCTCCCAGTCAAAACCAACATTCTGAGCCTTCTCCTGAATTCGATTGGCTTTTATAAGTGCAGGTAAAGCGGAGGGGACACCTCCAAGCACAGTCTTATTTCCTTTCTTCTCTTTTAATTTTATCTGCTCCCAGTTCTGTGCCACCTCTTCCGCATTATCAACATGAGTATCTCCGTAGATATGCGGATGGCGGAACTTCAGTTTCTCGACCAATGAGTCGCATACATCCGCAATATCAAATTGATCTTTTTCTTCTGCAATTTTAGAATAGAAAGCCACATGAAGCAGAACATCCCCAAGTTCTTTACGGATATTGGGAGTGTCTTCCGAGATTAAAGCATCGCACAATTCATAAACTTCTTCCACAGTGTTCGGACGAAGCGATTCATTGGTCTGCTTGGCATCCCACGGACATTTCACTCTTAACGTGTCGAGCACATCCAGAAATTCTCCGAATGCTTTCAGTTTCTCTTCTTTCGTATGTCGTGCCATAAGATATATCAGTGTTTAAATCACCTGTCAGTAATGATTGAAATGAGAGAATCATTCTTTTTCATTGCAAAATTAATAAAAATTGGGATTAGACAAGTTCAATTATAGAATAATTATTATCTTTGCAGATTGAAACAAGAAGTATGGAGAAATATTTGAATCCATCATCGCTGAAACAGTTCGTTCAGCTTATTGATCAGAGTGAGAGAATCATTCTGACATGTCATGTGCATCCCGATGGCGACGCGATCGGGAGCACGTTAGGTTTATGGCATCTGCTTAAATCTCTTGGTAAGCAGCCGGCTGTCGTAGTACCGGATGTGCCTCCGCGTTCACTCCGGTTCCTTCCGGATTTCAACGAAATTGCGGTATATACACGTCATGATCCTTACTGCACCCGATTGGTGGAGGAGAGCGATCTGATTATCTGCTGCGATTTCAACAAGCCCTCCCGCCAAGATCATCTGGCACCGTTGATTCAAGGTGCGAAAGCTCCCAAGATATTGATCGATCATCATGAGGGGCCGGACATGGATTGTATTCTGGAGTTCTCATATCCTAAGATGTCTTCTACATGCGAACTCGTATTCCGCATTATTGCCGGAAGCGGATTCTATTGCGATCTGAATCGTAGCGGTGCCACCTGTCTGCTGACAGGACTCATTACCGATACTCAGAATTTTACTGTGAACTGCAATAATCCTGATGTATATGAGATCTTGACCAAGCTCATGGAGAAAGGCGCGGAGAAAGGGAAGATTATCGAAGAGTGTGTCAAGGCGTGCAGTTACAGCAGTCTGCGTCTCAAATCATATGCGATTTGTGAGAAGCTTGAGATCTTTCCGGAACATCGTGCTTGTTTGATAACTCTCGGCAAGGATGAACTTGATAAGTTCCAATATGAGAAAGGGGATACCGAGGGATTGGTGAACGAGCCGCTGAATATACGCGGAATGATTTACTCAATCTTCATGCGTGAAGATCCGGATTGCATCAAGGTTTCGGCCAGAAGTAAGAATAATTTTCCCGTATCGAAGATATGTGAGAATTTATTTAACGGAGGGGGGCATTTGCAGGCATCAGGAGGTGAATTCAAAGGTTCGCTTGCAGAATGCAGGTCTGTTCTGATAGAGCATCTCGGAGATTATGACCAATATCTCCCCAAGAGGATGCCAAAGTTGGAGATAAAGACTGAATAATATTCAAGTTATCTAAATCTAAGTTAAATATAAAAGTAAAGGATATAATAACATTAACAAAAGAATAATTGTAAATGAAACTACTTAATAAAATTCGCTATATCGCCTTAATGTTGATCGGTGTGACACTCGCATCATGCGAAGATACCAAAAGTTATTCAGAACTTCTTACAGAAGAGGAACATGCTGTTAACTGGTATCTGGCTCAGCATGAGGTGTGCCTTGAGATTCCGGAAGATGGAAAATTCTTAGTTGGCGAAAATGCACCCTATTATAAAATGGATTCAGACGGATATGTTTATATGCAGGTCTTGAATAAAGGCACGGATGAGAAGGCGGAATCCGGCGACAAAGTGTACTTCCGTTTCATGCGAATGAATATTAACTACTTCCAGCAATATGGCACTGAAAACTGGGATGGCAATGCGGAGAGTGCGGCAGAAGGCAGTACAAGTTTTGTATATGGCAATTCTGTTCTTTCATCGACCACTCAATATGGAGATGGAATTCAGGTTCCACTCCAATATCTGGGTTATGATTGTGAGGTTAACTTAATTGTCAAGTCTCCCGAGGGTTGGCCGAGCGAGCAGAGCCAGTGTATTCCCTATCTTTATAACATCAGATATTTCAAAGCAATCTATTAATTGAATATTCACATAAAATCAAATACTCCGGATTTATTGCCGGAATAAAAATATAGTATAGAATTATGTCACTTATCAAATCAATCTCCGGAATTCGCGGAACAATAGGAGGCGTAGCAGGCGAGGGCCTGAGCGCGTTGGATGTAGTTAAGTTTACTGCAGCATACGCATCATTTATCAAAGATACTTGCAAATGTGGTAACAACACTATCGTAGTTGGACGTGATGCGCGTCTTTCCGGAAAGATGGTTGAGAATCTCGTTAAAGGCACATTGATGTCAATGGGATTTGATGTAATCAATATTGGCAAAGCATCGACTCCGACAACTGAATTGGCCGTTACCGGAGAAAAAGCTTGCGGAGGAATCATAATCACGGCAAGTCATAATCCGGTGCAGTGGAATGCGCTTAAGCTTCTTAACTCTAATGGCGAATTCCTTTCAGATGCAGAGGGTAAAGAGGTGATCCGCAGAGCCGAGAATGATGAATATACATTTGCGGAGGTGTTTGATCTTGGCAAAGAACTGAAAGACGACACCTGGGCTCTGAAGCATATCGAGATGGTCAAGAATCTTCAGCTTGTGGATGTCGAGGCTATCGGTAAGGCTGATTTCACTGTTGCGATAGATGGTATCAACTCTGTCGGCGGTGAAGTGATTCCCGCACTTCTCAAGGCTCTTGGTGTTAAAAATATTATCGAACTTAACTGTGAAGCAACCGGTAAGTTTGCTCATACTCCTGAACCTATCCCCCAGAATCTTACCGGAATTTCTGATGTAATGAAGTCGGGTAAGGCAGATGTGGGATTCGTAGTAGATCCGGATGTAGACCGTCTTGCAATCGTAATGGAGAACGGTGAGATGTTTATTGAGGAGAATACTCTTATCGCTATCGCCGATTATGTTTTAGCCCACACGCCCGGTTCGACAGTATCTAACCTCAGCAGCTCACGCGGACTGCGAGACGTGACGCGTAAGCATGGATGTGAATACAATGCAGCTGCCGTCGGTGAGGTTAATGTTGTAACCAAGATGAAAGAGACCGGTGCTATTATCGGCGGCGAAGGAAACGGAGGTATTATATATCCTGAAATTCACTACGGTCGCGATGCTCTGGTTGGCGTGGCATTGTTCCTTACTCTTATGGCTAAGAGTGGAAAGAAGGTAACGGAAATCAAGGCCGGTCTGCCGAAGTATGAAATTGCAAAGAATAAAATCGAACTTACTCCAGATATCGATGTCGATGCCATTCTTGAGGCTGTCAAGAAGCACTTCTCTAATGAGGAAGTGAATGACATAGATGGCGTGAAGATAGATTTTAAAGATAGCTGGGTTCATCTGCGCAAGTCAAACACGGAGCCGATTATCCGAATTTACAGCGAGGCTCAGACTATGGCCGAGGCTGATGCGCTGGCAGAAAGTATCAAGAAAATCATAGCCAGTCTTAGTTGATAAGAAATTATAAATTCTTGCTCACGGCAGGATTAAGCTGAACGATATGCTTAAGAAATTTTTATTAAACAGTCTTTCATCGTTCGTAGGCACATGGATTGCTCTTGTGCTCTTCGGCATTGTGGCTGTAATTGTAGGAATCAGTATTGCTGCCGGTTCGATCGGAAGCGATTCCAAAGTGTCCGGAGTATCTAAAAATTCCGTTTTAGTCATAGATCTTGACGGAAACATCATCGAATCCGAGACCCCCTCATCTTTAAATTATACTTCACTTTTACACGGAGATTTCGAGAAGCCTCAGACTTTGATTGTCATAGTTGAGGCTCTGAAAGAGGGTGCAGAAAACAAAAACATTAAGGCCTTGTATATTAAATGTGGTGCGGCGGTGGCCTCGCCGGCAACATTTAATGCTATCCGCGATGCAGTAGCTGCATTTAAAAAGAGCGGAAAAAAAGTTTATGCATATGGCGATGCATATACTCTGGGTACTTATTATGTTGCGTCAGCAGCCGATAAGGTTTATCTGAATCCTTACGGAGAGATGATGATTCAAGGTATGGGCTCGTCCTCAATCTTCTTCAAAGGTTTGATGGATAAACTTGGCATAGAGTTTCAGGTTGTCAAGGTCGGCACTTTCAAGTCGGCAGTAGAACCGTATATATCGAATCATTTCAGCGAGCCGGCGAGAGCGCAGCTTGACACATTGTTCAACACGATGTGGGGATATATGAAAGATGGTATCTGCGTTGACCGGAAGAAACTTACTTCAGCTAAGATAGATTCATTAGTAAACAACGGTCTCATGCTGTCGTCTGCCGATTTTGCTGTTAAAGCCGGTTTTGCAGATGAAGCTGTCTATGAGCGCACGATGGATGAACGCATCGCTAAGTTCATAGATGTTGATAAAAAGAAACTTAACTATGTTGACCCGATGACGTTGTTGGGTCAAACTCCGTGGACTCAGGCATATTCAAGCAAAAACCGTATCGCAGTGCTTTATGCAACCGGAGAGATCGTGGATGGTGCTTCAACAGGTATCAACTATCAGAAGCTCGTTCCCGTAATCACCGAATTGGCTGAAGATGACAATGTGAAAGGTATGGTCCTTCGTGTCAACTCTCCCGGTGGCTCTGCTTTCGGAAGCGATCAGATAGGGGAGGCACTTGATTACTTTATGAAGAAGGGTAAACCTCTTGCTGTCTCTATGGGCGATTATGCAGCCTCCGGAGGTTACTGGATTTCATGCGGAAGTGACATCATTTTTGCCGATCCTCTTACGATAACCGGATCAATAGGTATCTTCGGACTCATCCCGAATGCAAAAGGACTGATCGAGAAGGTAGGTATCAACGTTGAAACAGTCGCTACTAATCCGGCCGCTGAATTCCCTATGCTTTATAAGCCTATGGATGATAAGCAGCTTGCTATAATGCAGAAATATGTGGAGGACGGATATGACCGCTTCATTTCACGTGTGGCCAAAGGTAGAAAAATGACCAAAGATCAGGTCAAGAAAATTGCTGAGGGACGCGTATGGAATGCCATGAAAGCAAAAGAAATAGGATTGGTTGATTCGTTAGGTGGTCTTGGAAAAGCTATCGAATGGACAGCTAAAAAAGCTGACGTTTATGATAAGTATGAAGTAGCCGTATATCCGGAGTACAAGCCCTCTTTCTGGGATCTGATTCCTTCGGGTGAACTTAATATGGCTAAGATGATGGTGGGTGCCGGCAATCACGACATTACAGTGGAAGGATTGAAATTTATAGATAATATTCTTTCCAGAAATAAGGTGTTGGCCAGAATGCCCGAATTTGAGGTCAATATGGCTAAATAATATGAACTGATAGAACTTAGTTGACGACATGACGACAGAAACAAGAAATAAGATTCTGACTTATGTTCTGAAGCCTCTTTCGTGGATTTACGGAGGGGTTGTCGCCATACGCAACTGGATGTTTAATGTCGGAATCCTGAAAGAGGAGAAATTTGACATTCCGGTGGTCAGCATCGGGAATATTACCGTCGGAGGAACAGGCAAGACTCCCCACACGGAATATGTGATCGACATGCTTGCATCAGAATATAAGACGGCAGTTCTCAGTCGAGGCTATAAGCGCAAGACCAAGGGTTTTCTTTTAGCTAATTTTCACAGCACACCCGAGAGCATCGGTGACGAACCGTTGCAGATCTATAACAAATTCGGATCAAGAGTGAAGGTAGCAGTATGTGAAAGCCGCAGGAAAGGGATCAGGGAATTGCTCAAGCAATATCCGGAACTGGAACTTATAGTTCTTGACGATGCATTTCAGCATAGATATGTAAAACCGAAAGTCTCGGTTTTGCTCATGGATTATAATCGTCCTATTTATGAGGATCATTTGCTACCGTTGGGAAGATTGCGTGAGAGTATGCATCAGATCAATCGGGCAGACATGGTGATCGTGACGAAATGTCCTCGTGATATAACTCCGCTTGATTTCCGACTTGTCCAGAAGAAGCTTGACCTGATGTCGTTTCAGAAACTTTATTTCTCACGCTATATATATGGCGGACTGCTTCCTGTATTTCCGGATGATGATCCGTACGGGGTATCGCTCGGGTCGTTGACAAGTCATGATACGGTATTGTTGGTGACCGGCATTGCCAATCCCAGAGGTTTCGTGAGATATTTCCGGTCTTATCCTTTCAAGGTTAAGGTGCATCATTTCCCCGATCATCATAACTTTTCAAGATATGACCTTGAAGAACTTGAGAAAACTTTCAATTCGCTTCCCGGTGAGCGGAAAATAATAATGACTACGGAGAAGGACGCTGTGAGACTTTCGTATAATCCTTATTATCCAAACAAACTGAAGCCTCTCACATTCTTCATGCCGATTGCGGTGAATATGGTCAGCGGACTTGGAAGTTCTGATTTTATTTTAGATCTGAAGAAACAAATTGATGAGGCGGAGTGATACTTTTCGCCTCAAATTTTGTTATACCAATAAAGGGTGGATTATGCCCGGAAATAGCAAGTATTAAAATCGATATAATAACCCAAAATCAATAGAAATGGAAAAATCATATTTGGAAAGAATTCAAGAGACTGCTGAGTTTATTAAAATCACAGTTGGCGAAATGCCTAAAATCGCTATAATCTTAGGTACCGGTCTTGGAGATCTTGTAAATCATATCGAAATAAAGAGAGAACTCGATTATCATGACATTCCCAATTTCCCGGTTTCGACAGTGGAAGGACACTCCGGCAAACTTATCTTCGGTAACTTGGGAGGTAAGTATATAATGGCAATGCAGGGTCGTTTTCATTATTATGAAGGTTATGATATGAAAGAGGTTACCTTCCCCGTAAGAGTCATGAAAGCTGTCGGAGTGGAGACTCTCTTCGTAAGCAATGCCGCCGGAGGTATGAACAAAGAATTCAAAGTAGGAGATGTTATGGTTATCACGGACCATATCAATCTGTTCCCTGAAAATCCTCTTCGCGGAAAGAACTATAACGAGCTCGGTCCTCGTTTCCCGGCAATGACCGAGGCTTACAGCAACGCATATATCAATATGGCCGATGACATCGCCAAAGAGAACAATGTCCGCCTGATGCACGGCGTTTATGTAGGCACGCCCGGCCCGACATTCGAGACTCCTGCTGAATACGAATATTTTCGCATCATCGGCGGTGACGCTGTCGGAATGTCAACAGTTCCTGAGGTGATCGTTGCAAATCATGCCGGTATGAAGGTATTCGGTGTTTCGGTAATCACCGACCTCGGAGGCAAAGATATTAAGGAAGTTCCTACACACGAGGAAGTTCAGAAGGCTGCTGTTAAAGCTCAGCCGGTGATGACATTGGTTATCAAGCAGATGCTCGAGAGACTCTGATAAAAAGATTTTCAATTGGCGGTGTGCTGAAATATTTTTCCGGCACACCGTTATTCAATTTACCTGAAAGGTATGGATAACAGACAAACTGAAATATCCTCAATAGGAGAATTCGGACTTATAGACAGAATCACTAAAGATTTTCCGTTGCGTAATGAATCTTCAAAGATGGGCGTAGGCGATGATGCCGCGGTTCTCGAATTTGGAGAGAAAGAGGTATTGGTGACAACAGATCTTTTGCTTGAAGGAATTCATTTTGATCTTCGTTATGTTCCGTTAAAACATCTGGGCTATAAATCGGCAATCGTGAATTTCAGCGATATATATGCTATGAACGGAACACCAAAGCAGATCACGGTCAGCCTCGGTGTGTCAAGTAGATTCACGGTGGAGCATATCGAAGAACTGTATGCCGGAATCCGTCTGGCATGTGAGATTTACGGTGTTGACCTCGTCGGAGGAGACACATCTGCATCCGTAACAGGTCTTGTAATAAGCATTACATGTGTCGGAGAGGGAAATAAGGATGAAATAGTCTACCGCTCGGGAGCGAAGCCGACAGATCTTATCTGCGTCAGTGGCGATCTCGGAGCTGCTTATATGGGATTGCAGTTGCTTGAGCGTGAGAATCAGGTTGCCGCTTCTTCAAAAGAAGGGAAAGATTTTCAACCGGATTTCGCCGGTAAAGAATATATTCTTGAGCGTCAGCTGAAGCCGGAAGCAAGAAAAGACATTATTGCCATGCTGAAGGAGAATGGTATTCAACCGACCTCGATGATGGATGTGAGCGATGGTCTCTCTTCTGAATTGCTGCATATCTGCAAGTCGTCGGATGTCGGTTGCAGAATATATGAGGAGAAAATCCCGATTGATTATCAAACGGCAGTCATGGCTGAAGAGATGAACATGAATCTCGTGATGACAGCAATGAATGGTGGTGAAGATTATGAGCTTTTGTTTACAGTTCCGTTGACAGACCATGATAAAGTAGAAAAACTGAAAGGTATTTCGGTTATCGGATACGTAACCAAACCAGAACTCGGGGCCGCTATGATGACCCGTGACGGCAACGAG
>JAIEAO010000051.1:0-25591 GCA_029071345.1 Muribaculaceae bacterium
GTTTCAATGATTATTATTATCTTTGCAACTCACGAATTACAAAGCTTATAACCATAAAACATAATACCTATCATGAAAATCTTTACCTCCGTCGCGCTTGTTGTCTCGTCAGCTCTTGCAACATTCGCAGCCCCCTTTTCAGGCAATGATTTCAAATCGTGGGCACCGACCCCTCCTATGGGTTGGAATTCATGGGATTGCTACGGCCCGACAGTAGTTGAATCTGAAGTGAAAGCTAATGCCGACTACATGGCCAAGAATCTTAAAGATTACGGCTGGGAATATGTAGTGGTCGATATCCGTTGGTTTGTCGAGAACGACAAGGCCGGCGGTTACAACCAGACCAACCCTATCTATGACCTCGACGAATGGGGTCGATATATCCCTGCTCCCAACCGTTTCCCCTCCTCAGTGGATGGCAATGGTTTCAAACCTTTGGCCGATTATGTTCACAACCTCGGCCTTAAATTCGGCATTCACATCATGCGCGGAATCCCGAAAACCGCCGTGCAGAAGAAACTCCCCATCAAGGGCACAGACGGTATCACAGCTGACATGGTCGCCAACAACGACTCCGCCTGCACGTGGCTGCGCGACAATATGAAAGTGGATTGGAAAAAGCCCGGCGCGCAGCAATATTATAATTCAATTTTCGATCTTTATGCCCAATGGGGCGTAGACTTCGTTAAGGTCGATGACCTTTCGCGCCCGTATCACACGGCCGAAGTAGAGATGATCCGCAACGCTATCGACCAGTGCGGACGTCCGATGATACTCAGCATTTCTCCCGGTGAGACCCCGCTCGACCGCATAGACCATGTAGCATCGCACGCCAATATGTGGCGAACCGTAGATGACTTCTGGGACAACTGGAGCCAGCTTAATTATCAATTTGGAATCTGTGCGAAATGGGCACCCTATATCGCTCCCGGAACGTGGCCCGATGCCGATATGCTTCCCTTGGGTAAAATCAGCATCCGTGGCGAACGCGGAGCCGAACGTTTCACAAACTTCACTCCCGAGGAGCAGCTGACGATGATGAACCTATGGACCATCTTCAAATCGCCGCTGATGTTCGGAGGTGACCTTCCGCAGAATGATGAAGCCACCAATAAACTTCTCACTAACCGCGATGTGCTCTATATGCACTCTCATTCTGTAGATAACGCTCAGTTGGTGAACCTTAACAACCATATCACATGGGGTGCTATCGATCCGCGCACAGGCGACCGCTACTGTGCACTCTTCAACACAGGAGGCAACGAATACGTTACGACTCAGGATGCCCTCTGGCGCAGCGGTACAATCTCTTACCTCACCACGGGTTACTCAATCGATGCTGATGTAAACCTCCCCGAAGGAAGCCGTCAGCTTTTCCTCGTTGTCACCGACGGTGGCGACGGTTATGATAGCGACCATGCCGACTGGATTAATCCTAAAGTAATACTGAAAGACGGCTCGGAAGTGGACCTCACTGCCCGTAAGATTCTCTTCTCTTCATGCGGCTGGGGCGAAGTTCATGTCAATAGCAATATCGAAGGGGGCAGCCTCAAAATCGACGGCAAGGAGTATGCAAAAGGGATCGCTACACACGCTAATTCACTCCTTATCTTCGACCTCCCCGAGAATGCTGTTAAGTTTACTGCCCTTGCAGGTCTTGACAATACCGGTACTGATCAGGGAAGCAAATCCTCTGTTGAGTTCATGGTCTTCAACTATGACCCGACCTTCCGCGTGGAGCGCACCGACACTTGGTCGGGAGGCGACAAAGAGGTGCAGGTAGACCCTACAAAACAAGTAGCATACAGCGGTTATATCTGTCGCGAGGCCGAGAATCCGGTTGTCACGATGGAGGCTCCGATCAAAGATGCCCAAAAGCTTTATCTCGTTGTAACAAACGGTAATGACAACCTCTCTTACGATCATGCCAACTGGGTTAACCCCGTACTCGTAAAAGCCAATGGCGAAGAGGTTTCACTAACAGATTTCAATTGGGATGCCAACCCGATCAACGGCTGGAATGCTCCTAAAAAGAATAAAAACAACGACGGCAATCAGATGTCGGTCGGTGGTGTGAAATATGACAAAGGATTCGGTGTCAACGCGCCCTCGGTCCTCACATTCACCCTCCCCGAAGGTCACGATTTCGTTACTTTCCGATCTCTCGTTGGTCTTGACAACGATGTAGACAACGCACCGTTTGGAGCTACCGTGGAATTCCGCGTATTCACCGAAGACCCCGCACCCAACAACAATGCTAACCTCACTCTTGACTTGGCTTTGTTCGGCTATGAAGACTCCGATAAGGTTGAGATCACAGATATGTGGACCGGCAAAAACGAAGGTCAATTCGCAGGTAAAGAGTTTGCATCATTCCTCAAAGAGCACGGCAGCGCACTCTATCGCCTTAAAACCGTCAACCGCACCCAGGCGTCGGCGGTAGCCATCGAAGCCACAGAAAAAGATCACGGCATTCTTGGCCTTAAAGCTACCGTTACCGACCCGACATCAGGCAAATCATTCGTACAGTTCGAGTGCGACGGCAACATCATCGGCTCGGCTAAAGTAGGTGAAGACAACACTGCAGTTCTGGATTATAAACCGGCCGGCGGCAACCATACCTACAAAGCTTACTACAGCGGCACGCTCGACAGCAAAAACTCCGTTTCAGACGAAATCAAAGTCGAAAGTGCAGGTGTAGAGGAAACATATCAATCCAACGGCAACGTGACTGTCATCCCCGGCAAAGGGTCGGTGACAGTCACCGCTCCGGCGGAGACTATCCTCCCCATCTACTCCACAGACGGCATCAAGGTAAAAAGCGTTAAAGTTGCTTCCTCCCCGCTGATCGTAAACCTTGACAAAGGCCTTTACATCATCGACGGCAAAACCTATAACGTTTTGTAACATCCGACTGAAAACTGAGAACTGAAAACTGAAAACATTGGCGACATTTACAATCCACACTTTAGGATGCGGCTCGGCAAAGCCGACCCTGCGTCATCAACCCTCTTCCACGGTAATTGATTACCGTGGTAATCTCTTTATGATAGATTGCGGCGAAGGAGCCCAACAGGCGTTCCAACGTCACCATCTAAAATTTTCACGATTAGGTCATATCTTCCTTACACACCTCCACGGCGACCATGTCTTGGGATTGCCCGGACTCATATCATCATTAGGTCTCGGAGGGGCCGGGGGTAAAATTGTGATCCATACATTTGAGGAGGGTAAAAAGATACTCTCCACAATCTTCGATTTCTTTGCACGCGAGTTGCCTTTTGAGGTCGAATTCCACGTAATTAAACCCGTGGAAGCAGTGATCCTTGAAACCCCTACACTGACCGTGCGCACCATCCCGCTCCGGCATAGAATCCCAACAGTAGGGTTCATATTTGAAGAGAAACCAAAGCCGCGACATATAAAGCACGACATGATCGACTTCCACCAGATACCATTCTCAGCCATTAACCGCATCAAGGGCGGCGAGGACTTCGTGAAACCCGACGGAACCGTAGTGCCGAATGCTCTGCTGACCACCGACCCCACTCCTCCCCTATCGTACGCGCACATCAGCGACACTATCTATATGCCTTCGATTGCTAAAAAGATAGGTCCGGTAGACCTTCTTTTTCACGAGACAACCTACCTCGACAGTCACGAGGCCGATGCCAAGAACCGTTTCCACTCCACCGCCCGCCAAGCCGCCATGATAGCCAAAGAGGCTGGAGCAAAACGCCTTCTCACCGGCCACTACTCCTCGCGCTATAGAGACGACAAAGGCTTCCTCACCGAAGCCCTCGAAGTCTTCCCCAACGTCACCCTCAACAACGAAGGCCTCATCCTCCCCCTCGACTAACCCCGCCGTCGATAACAAATTACCCTGCAAAGCAACCGTGAAATGTCGCATTGCAGGGTGTTATAGTATTAGATCGGATATCAGAGGTGGCGGATTACGCGGGCGGGATTGCCGACGGCGAGGGTGTTGGAGGGGATGTCTTTGGTGACTACTGACCCCGCGCCGATCACTACATTGTCGCCTATAGTAACACCCGGGCATATTGTAACAGATCCTCCGATCCATACGCTGTGGCCTACGGTTACAGGCTCAGCCCATTCCACTGCCCTGTTCCTTGTCTCGGCATCCAACGGATGACAGGCCGTGTAAATGCTTACGTTCGGACCGATAAAGACATTGTCGCCAAACCTCACCTCCGCCTCGTCGAGGATGGTGAGGTTGAAGTTGGCGAAGAACCCTTCACCGATGAAGATGTTGCAACCGTAATCGCAACGGAAAGGCTGGTTAAACTGGAACCATTCGCCATGACCGCCTAACAATTCGCGAAGAATCTTCTTCTGCTCCTCAATCTGCGAAGGACGGAGATTGTTGAATTCCCAAAGTTTTTCTCTTGTGGCTTCAAGGCGACGGATCAAGGCCGGATGCGAGGCATCATACACCTCCCCGCTCATCATCGCCTCCCATATCTCTTTCTCATCCATCATACTTTATATTTATTCGTTAGGTGGGCGATTACAAGATGAATTATGTGAGCATGTTTATCCCTGTAGAACACTCTCGCAAATGTTTGATATCCATCAGGACCGACCACTATATCTTTAGATTTTATCCCCATTTCATCCAATAGTGATTTTTTACGCAAGTATAGAAATTCAAATAGATTCCATCTCACCTCCTCTGGAGACTTTTCTGATTTATGAGTTTCCAAAGGATCCGTGGAGCAAATAAATGAGAACACGGCATTGGGATAAAGCAGAAATTGATCAAGAAGCCAATTACTCATCTTAAAAAATACCGAAATTTTAAGCGGTTTATCCATATCCAGTTTATTGATATTGATATCAGCTATGTCAAGATTTGAAAAATCTTGCGGTATTTGAAAAGTATGCACCTTATCAATGTCATCGTAAAAATAGAGGACAACCACTAAATGATTGCCCTCATTATCGGGGAATAATATCTCTACCGAATCCATTAGCCGTTAATTAGTTTACGGTATTTATCACAAATTGTTTTCATCCGTTCTCGCTTCTGGTGTTGTGCCTTCTCGATGAAAGCAATCAACTCTTTTGAAGGATTCTGGATATGAATTGTATTCGGATTTTCCATTTTATTATCTATTTATAAGCAAATATACAACATTATTTCTAATCTTACAAATCTGTTAATCAGATTATATCTTTTTAACAACGCCGTTTGCCTAAAGTTTAGTTTGTTACGGTGATGAGGGTGCCGGCGGAGTGGGCGGCGATGGCGGGGGCATACTGCGACTGGGCCGAGGCGATGCCGAGGGAGTAGCTACCCTCGCGGTCTACATAGCAGTCGTAGCTGATAACGTGCGTTCCTTTCGAGAGGAACGGGATAAAGAGATTTGTGGAGTTGTCACGCACCTCTTTATACATCCAGACTCCATCGCTTGCTGTGTAGCCCGAGACCTGTTCCGAAGGTTCGAGGCAAGCGGAACGTGCGTCCATTACTGCCACATATTCAAGGTCACGGTCAGTGGTGAGAGTAAGCGTTACGCGAACCTTATCCCCGACCTTCAGATTACCGGCTGTAGCAACACTGCCCGAAGCATCATCTGTGATCGTATATAGATTCTTGGTTATCGACAGTTCGGCACTACCATCCTTTTTCACATCGCGGATGGGCGCCACATACTGAGAAATCAAACCACCCCATGCCGGACCGGAAGCAGAACGACGGATTTCAAGCTGACCGTTCTTCTTCGCAGTCACGTTCACCGTCAGATTACCGGTAAGTCGCGCCACACGATCGATTTCGAGACGTTTGCCGTCAATCATTATCTCTGCCGGAGCTGAAGGAACGGTCCACTTGGTTCCTGAATTCAGTATAGCATAAATCACCTCTGCCATGTCGCGGTCATCGCCCCAGTCTTCCGCCTGTTTCTGCATCAGCAGCCACTGACGAAGTTTGTCGATATTCCCGCTCTCAGGCTGAATCTCTGAATAGGCTTCCAAAACCTGCGCTGTGGTGATGAGTTTATTCCATGAGCCGAATGCAGATGAAAGATTGTCGAACCACATTCCCCTTTCCGTGCTGACAGAGGCATACTGGCGCAACGATTCGAGGATTGTGCGCGCCTCCATATTGTAGCCCGAACGGTTCATGAGAATTGAGGCTACCCCTTTATTGTAAATATCCATCTTCTTCCAACCGTTCTTTACAGCTGTAAGGCCTTTCTTTGCCATAGCTGCAAAAGCAGGCGACTGCTGAACATCCTTGAAGTTTGAGCGGACATAGAGATAATTCAGCATCGAAACGTATGGATAAGTCGAGCCTTTATACTCCTTCTCACTCTTAACCCAGCTCTCATCGGCAAACTTAACTGCTTTCCGGGCCATAGCGAGAGCATCGGCGGGAAGATAACCCATATCTTTCAGCATAGCAAGATGCAGCAGTACGCGGGCGGTGATAAAGTCTGATGATTTCATTCCGGCGCACCAGCTCCAACCGCCATCGGCATTTTGCAGTTTCGCCATCTCTTTAAGGGTAGAGGCAATAATCTCTTCGCTACGTTTCGCATCCGCGTATTTCGTAAGCGATTGCATCCTTAACGTCTCCGACTGTGCTGATCGCAGCCACGGGGTGTTGTTGAGCAATACATTCTTCAGATCCTGATTCTTCTCAAGGTTTGATACCAATGTCGAATCTTTGCTATTTTCCGGGTTTGCAAAAATCTTGATAGCCTCGGTAATCTCCGGATAATCCTTCGCGAGCCCCGCACCGATAGCGTTACCATAAAGTGAATAAACGATAGAAAGAATATTTGATGACTTAGGCTCGGAGATATCGGGCAACGCAGTCACAACCTCCCAAATCGGATTATCGCAATATTGCAGCGTAATCTTCGAATTGTTGCCGAGCGAAGGTATCTTCATCTTAAACTCATCCTGGCCGGGAGCAATGTAGAAAGTCTTGGCCTCAAGCACGGGTGTACTGCTCGGATAAACCGGTATTACGGTTTGCTCGCCATCGGTAAAATCATCGTTCAGGGCATATACCCTTATCATCAGTCCATTGAGATTATCAGGCACATTAAAGTCAGTGGAGACTTTTGAAGATCCGGCAGGCTCAATCGAAATCGGAGCAGAGCTATAGCTTGCAATAGCCTCACACGACACCGGATCGATAATTTCAATCCTGCCACTGATAGCCCGGGGCTCAACGGAGTTATTATAGAGCATAGCTGCAATCGAAACTTTATCGCCTGTACGCACGAATCTGGGCGCATTCATTTGCACCATCACCGGTTTGGATGCAACGGCATCCATAACGCTAACAGCTCCGCGCAT
Organism: Muribaculaceae bacterium; assembly: GCA_029071345.1. GTDB lineage: Bacteria > Bacteroidota > Bacteroidia > Bacteroidales > Muribaculaceae > Lepagella. Next base: position 7,336 of record JAIEAO010000051.1, read on the forward strand.
ATCTTCGGTGTAGCCCATGATCTGGAACTGCCATGTGCCGTTGAACTGCGGAACGGTGAAGTCCACCATCACATCTCCGTCAGCATCCGTAATCATCTGAGGCATGAAGAACGCCAGCGGCATATCAATCTCGCGCAACGGCTCTTCCTTCTTCAATCCCCCTTCGCCATTCGTCGAGGTGCCATTATCAGCCGAATTTACTACCGCAGATTCATTCAATACTGCGCCGGTTGTATACACTTGAGCAGAAGCCATATAAACACGATCCTCCACTACAGTTTCCGACTCCTCATCTTTCATTTCATCCCTGATCGCACTTTTCTTCACCACAAGTGAAGTTGGCATCACCTCCTGAAGCTCCTCCTTAACGCCACCACCGCGGATACGAAGATTGCTCAGTCGTCCGCTTCCGGCGTAAAGCGCCAGGCCATAGAGATCCCATGTGGGATAAGTAACCCTATCCATACCTCCATACATCACCTTTGTCAAAGGTAAATTCCAGCGACCACCGTTGTCGAAATACATCGGCTGAACATTGCCGACAGTGTTGTAATAGATGCTTCCCATCGGATTGAAATTCCATGCGAATGGCACGATGGCATTCAGCGCCTTGTTGCTCATAACAGCAGAAACGGGCAGTCCCACGAGTGCATTATCTGTCATTGTAAATTTGAATTTCCATTGCTCACGCGCGCCGGGGGTGATTCTGTCGCGAAAAGATTCCGCAGCAATCTTAACCTGCTCGGTCTGGGTGTATGGGATAACCGTCACGAACTGGATATTCTGTGTAAAATCATGCATTCCGGATACAGTAACTGTCACACGGTCATTATCAGCCGGTGCAGGAACCTCTATCGCTGTAATGGCATCGTTGACCTTAAGCCATTCACGACTGATCACCTTGTTGCAATCCGAGATCTGCACCAGAATCCAGCTATCGTTGTAAGCACTACCGATCTTCACTTTCACTGACTTGGCACCCTTATCGGCCACTATATTATCCTCCGGAATCCAAAGCGATGTTTCGTAAGGCGGTCGCTTATCATTCTTGCGATAGATTATAATGTTAGCCTCCGCTGTTCCCTCATTTTTAGCTTTGAAGTCCTTATCGAGAGAGAACTTTATCGTATATCTTCCTGATGCAAGCAAAGACGGATCAAATTCGAATCTCGGAGATTCAAATTTACCTTCCTTAATCACAGATGATTTATCGCCTGTCTTGAATATTTTATAGTATACAGTCTTTTTCACCGGTTTGCCTACAATGTCGTTAACCCTCACATTGAAAGTCTGCATACCGTCGTCGGTACATATCTTCTCGGGTATTGTCGCATTGATAGAGTATGCCTCACCCAAAGAGAAAAACACGCCGGGAGCTTCCTGAGTCTCACCCGCAGGATTAGTGACCGTTACATTCAATCGATAACCACCGAAAGCGAAACGTGTGTTGCGCAATCCCTCCGTTGGCAATGAGATTACGAACGATCCGTCAGCCTCGGTAGTGGCCTCACCTCCGTATGTAGCGTTAACATTGGCAGATAACCATCGCAGCGGCATATAACGGATATTATATTTCACTACACCTCCACTTACTGGCATACCTGAATAAGTCGAAGCCTTACCCTTGATTTTGATGGTGTCACCTATCTGATACGATCCTTCTGTGCCTTCAGTCACAACATAAAAAGTCGGCGACTTATAATCGGCAACTTCAAAATAACCCTGGGCAATCTCAGAATTATCATCATCAGAGATCTCAACGACGTATTGCCCCAACAGCCCTGACTCGGGGATGGCAAACTTGCCGTATATTCGACCGAACTTATCGCTGACGAATTGAGCAGTATCGACAGATTGCCAGTTGGCATCCATCAGTTCCGCCTTAACCTTAGTCTCGGGAAGCTGTCTCAACTCATTACCATCGCGTGTATAAAGAATTCCAAGGAATCCGACAGAATCGCCGGGATGATACACCGAGAGGTCAGTAAGAACTTTACCGAGTATCTCTTTCCGTTCTTTAGATTCACCGTATGAGTTGTTCCATACATTGCCGGTCAAAAGATTTCCATTATGGCTGACTTTGAAATTATAAGAACCGACAGGAATGTTAACGAAACCATCCTTATTGGTAGTTCGCGACACACTCTGTTTCTGCTTACCGTTGTTATACTGCGGAGTAAATGTAACCTTAGCCCCCACAACAGGGTTCTGGTTCTTTCCGTCAACTACATAGAGCCGATTTTCATCAGTCTTCTCTCCTTTTACCAACATGGATGCCAAATTCGAGACCGTAAAGGTTGACATAGACAATTTAGGCGCAGTGCCGGTGATTATACCTGAGAAAGTGTTGTTTTTTGAAGGCACAAGCACATAAACTCCCGACTGCAATGCAGCAAGATCGAATTTTTGTTCAAAATTTATCGGTCGTTCGCCGGTGAAATGAATAGGCACAACTTGCGCGATCTTCCCTACCCCTGCCACAGCATTGAGATTGATATTCTTATTTATATAGGAATCCGGTAACTTAACAACCAAAATATTGAAATCAAACACATTCGATGCACTGACATTGATCTTTCCGGGTTCGCCGGGGTATAGACGACCTGAAACAGACACAGAAATTTTCTCCGCATTCAGCACGGTCAGCCTATTCTTCAGAGCCTTTTCATTTTCACATTTCGGGAAGCGGGCAAGGTAATCTTCAATCTGCTTATATCTCTTCTTTAATGCCTTATTTTGCTTGTCTAATTCTTCTTCGGCGGTATCCATCACCTCCTCAGGGTAATCTGGTAGGGCCAGGATAAATGCCCCGCAATAGGGAGTATCAATATATTTTTTCACACACTCTTCTGCGTATGAATTGCGCTGACGCCACGGCATTTTGTCCAGTTTATAATAACTCATGAAGGCTGCCAACCGCTGATTATTCTGCGACTCTTGCCACTGGATATTATCGCTTAGGATGTTATTGAGAAGTTCCGAAGCTGACTGCTCCGTCTTCTTGTTCCCTTTCGCACCGGTGCCGAACGGTATGATTTCCTCAGCACTATTCTCGTCGAAGTTGCCCAAAAGGTCACAGGCTTTCAAAGTCATGAAATCATAAACGCTCATCCCCATCTTAGCTGCATCCTTATCATTCTCAATTATTGATGAGATAGCAGAGATGGGGGTCTCCTTTGCTACATCAGAGTTGGCGAATAATTCAGAAACAATCGCCACAATCTGATTCGCGAATATATCGCGGCTCCATTCCATCACATTTTCCGGCACCGGGTTCATCGGAACGGTACGGTTATTGAATGTCCACGGCTCCGACTGATAAATCGAAACCAATATCTGAGCCTTCAGCAATGACGCCAACTGCGAATAAGGTGCTTTTAACTCCTTACTCAATCTATCGAACAGCTCCACTCCGACTTTATAATTCTCTTTGGAAATAAGATTCCGGGCTATCACGGTCTGCATCGCAGCCCGCAACGCCTTCACGTCATCGCCGGCCGACAAAGCCTTGTCAAGTTCCTTCCCGGCGTTGACATCCACCGTCTCCGGGAAAGCGAAGTCGGGGGTCACAAAGCTATTAGAATCTTTACTCTCCACTTTTACTGATTTAGTTTTCTCTTTTGATTTTCCGCTCGCACCCTGCGCATTAATAGCGCAAAAGCATGCAGCCAATAAAATCAAAAAGACCGATGTTGTAAAACCGGTCTCTTTAAAATTTATTATCTTCATAAGCTTATTTTTTTGACTTTTTCTTATGTCTCATTTCAGCCATTTTCTGTCTAAACTTATCTTCTGCAGATTTCATTTTGAAAATTTGCTTTCCGCTAAGAAACTTGCTGAATTCTCCATCATACCGTTTCTCAATCTCCGCATCCTTTTCCTTGGTCTCTGTAAGAGTTTTGTTCAGTCTGACATATTCTTCGTCACTTACCTCACCCTCTTTCTTTAATTTACGCTCAATGCCGCGAGTTTGTTCAAACAGTTTCATCCGCTCATCTTCCATTTTGCAGTAAACTTCCGCAAACTGTTTCTGCTGGTCTTCTTTAAGATCCATCTCCTGCGCTATAAACTTTAACTTGAATTCACGCAACTCCTTGCGCATCTCTTCGCGGCTTTTTCCCTTACCGCTTTTCTGCGCATAAGCCGATCCGCAGGCCACGATGGCGACTACAAGCAATATAACCGTTTTTCTTAGCATATTGTGTTTCTAAATCTTGAATTATAACTATTCGTTTATTTTCATTGACGCATACTCAGGCTCCATCTCATAGCCGAAATCCTCTGCAAAATCTTCAATCGAATTATATTGCGAGCTGACTTCATACACCATCTCAGCCTCTTCAGAATATGACTCCGGAATGATGAAATAATCCGAATTGATATCGGAATCCTGCATAGCCATCGCTATGTGTTCAGGCGGATTATCAAGATTAAGGGTCATATCTCCTGCGGCATGATGGAAAACCTGCATCATAAGCCATATACCGGCAAACATGGCTGCCAGATAAATATATGGCTTCAGTCGCTGCCAGCGGGTCATCGGCACATGGCAGACCACTTCAGGCGCATCGGGCAATTTTTCGGAAATCTCCTTGTAGGCTTTCTCGAAATAACCCTCCGGCACCTTCCAGCCCCCCTTCCGGCCGTAAGTTCCTGTTAATTTATCCTCATATTTATCCATTGTATCTTCTCCTGTTACTGCCTATTAGGCATTCTTATACTCTATAGACATCGAATCCGGTTTTAGGTTTAACCACAAAGTATAAAAATCTATTTAAATATTATGTCTTAATCAATCATATCTTATAGTTACACCTCGAAGAGGTGATTCAATAATAACCCCGCATGGATATGAGCAAGCGAAGCGAGCGAATAGGAATGTGGGATTATTATTATTTCGCCCCTTTGGGGCTTGTTAAGCAAATTTTTCTTCAAACTTTTGAACTTTTTCTCATCCACGATGTTCTATAGATATAAAGAAAATCGTTTCATGATGTTAGGTTAGTTTGAAAAAGTATTATGAAAAACACTTGAATGCGGCTGGTTGCGAAACCGGCCGCATTCGCGTTATATAACCTTCTTCGCAAAGTTACCAGATTCAAACGGTTATCACTTTTCTCCGAGTAGCGACGACAGTTTCTTAACCGCATGATGATACGAAGCCTTCAGCGCACCGACTGATGTTCCGAGAATTTCGGAAATCTTCTCATACTTCATCTCGTCGAAATAGCGCATATTGAAGACCAACCTCTGCTTATCGGGCAACGTGGCTATAGCCTTCTGGAAATCTACCTGCAGCTGGTCGCCGTCAAAATATTCGTCGCTCTCCAGATTCGAAAGCAGCATCGACGCATCCCCCTCCTCCGTCACGTTGTGACGCTGGCGCTCCTTATTGAGGAAGTTGAGCGTTTCGTTCACGGCTATCTTATAAAGCCATGTAGAAAGCTTGGCATCGCCACGGAAATTCTGGAGATTGTTCCACGCCTTGATAAACGTATTCTGCAGGAGATCGTTGGCATCATCATGATTCGTCACCATCTTACGGATCTGCCAATAAATCTGCTCCCCGTAAGTGCGCATCAGTGTATCGAAAGCCGCTTTTGCGGTTTTCGGATCCTGAAGGTCAGCGATCAGCTGCTGCTCGTCTAATGGTGTGGTGTAACTCATATTAATGCAAAATCTCGAGACAAAATTAATAAAAATTTTGCGTATGCCCCTCCCCTGCGTCTCTTATAACTTATTTTAACTAAAAAACGGATGCGAAACTAATCGCACCCGTCGCCAATATCATCGACTTGGATTTAGAATTCGTAACCGAGAGTCAACTTGAAGTTTGTAGTGTCAACAGCATACCTTGTGCTAAATTCCCCTTTCTTAACAATCACACTATACGCCGGTATGAAATCACCGCCATACTGAAGACCTAAACTAACGTGCTTCCATCCGAAAGTCGCTCCCAAATGTGTTCCCATCTGAAAGGTTCTCCAGGTGTATCCTTTTATCATACCGATGTTTTCATCCTCTTTGAGAAGATTTACCCAATCAGACCAAATGGTTTTACCATTGATGATTCCGATTCTTTCGCGTGTTATGAAGTTTACCTTGAAACTCACACCATAATAAGGGGTAATATAGAATTCCTTTCCAAGATTGAACTTCCATGCGAAATTTACAGGAACTGTAAGATTCAGATTCTGAAATTGCTCTTTGCCCTTCACACTGTGTCCATTCTGAAGAATCATTCCGGATTCCTCTCTGAAACCAAAATTAAGATTGCCTCCTACCTCAATATACATCGGAAGAGAGCGTGTCAATCTAAACCCATGAATATAATTAAGCCCTACTCCATTAGAACTGAATGAAGGATCTCTATCCTTATCGTTGCCGTAAAAATTCTTATTATACCTATAGTGATCATAGTTGTAGGACAATCCCACACGGTTATAATCTTGAGCCATAGCACTTCCGGCTACAACCATAGCTCCGGCAACCAATAATGATTTCAAATTCTTCATAAATGTCTTTTGTTAAAGATTAATATTACAATATTAATGTAATTTTATTAAATATTGCATATTTTAACATCTATTAACCTTTACCACTTATTATTATAGTCTATACACTCTCCGCTACTAATAAAAAACGGGCGCAATAATCACTGCGCCCGTCGTCAATATATATTCTTAATTTTAGAATTCGTAACCGAGAGTCAACTTGAAGTTTGAAGTATTTACCTTATATGTCTCATTCAAACCTTCAAACTTGACGGTTTCTTTGTAAGCAGGTATAAAATCCACACCACATTGCAGACCAAGACTGAACTGCTTCCATCCGAAGTTGACTCCAAGATGCCATCCCATCTGGAATACATTCCAAGTTTCGTCTTTTTCTATATCGTAATCCTCGTTTTCTTTAAGAACGTTCACCCAATCGGTCCACACCGTTTTGCCGTCTACAGTTGCACCTGCGCGACCTTGGGTTAAGAAATTAAACTTGAAGTTGATACCTGTATAGGGAGTGATATAGAAATTCTTCGCTACATTAAATTTCCATGCGAAGCTTACAGGAACGGTGAGGTTGATATTCTGGAACTGAGTCTTGAAATTAATCATTTCCCCTTCGTCAATCATTTTTTCGGAAGTATTTTTAAACCCGAAATTCAGGCTTCCTCCTACTTCCAAATACATAGGAAGCGTTTTATGCAGACTGAATCCATGAATATAATTAAGGCCCAAGCCGTTGGTGTTGAATGAAGGATCATCTTCCTTATCATTACCATAAAACTCCTTGTTGTAACCGTAATGGTCACTGTTATAAGATAAACCGACACGGTTATAGTCCTGTGCCATCACACTGCCTGCCACTAAAAGAGTTCCGGCAACTAATACAGATTTCATGTTCTTCATAATATTTAAAGAATTATTAATGATTACTACTGCAATATCAACACTGTGATTTTACCAAAAGTTGCACTCCTTAACATTTCTTAACATCATCTGCCATTATCGGCAAGTTTTAAAGTTAAATATACTACTAATACAGCGAAACTTGCCGATATCGGCAAGTTTCGCTGTCCATATATTTCTTGAGGCGGTTTACTCGCCGCGGTTCTCTTTATTGAAGATGTGACGCAGGCGTGAGAAGATTCTTTGTGATGTCGCTTTCGTGGGAACCACATTGGGCGCATCTTTAAGACTTTCTATCGCACTCTTCTCGGTGTCGCTAAGGTTCTCGGGCACATATACCATAACGTTTACAAGCAGATCGCCTTTCACACTGCTGTTCATCTTCGGCAGACCTTTACCGCGCAGTCTAAGCACTTTACCCGGTTGCGTTCCGGCGGGAATCTTCAGACGTGCCTTACCGTCGATAATAGGTATCTCGGCGCTTCCGCCTAAGGCAGCTGTCGGGAAGTCGAGCATAAGATTGTAGATCAGGTCATCGCCTTCACGAATCAGATCCGGATCTTTCTCTTCCTGAATAACGATGAGAAGGTCACCGTTCACGCCTCCATGACGCGGTGCATTGCCCTGACCGCGCATTGTGAGCACCATACCGTCCTCAACGCCTGCCGGGATGTGGAAGCTGACGATCTCGTCTTTCTTCTCTACGCCCGAACCGTGGCAATGATGACATTCCTCTGTGATGATCTTACCTTCACCGTTACACTGCGGACAAACCGAGTGGCTTTCCATCGGGCCGAGCATCGTCTGCTGCACTGTGGTGATATAGCCTGAACCATGGCAACGCGGGCAAGTGCCGAACGCTGTTCCATCTTTCGCGCCTGTACCTTTACATGCAGGATCGGCTACTAATTTTGGTATCTTGAGTTTCTTATCGACACCGTTCATGATGTCTTTAAGCGTAACCTTTACGGTGATTCGAAGGTCTGTGCCCTTGTTGACATGCTGACGCGGACGAGCGCTACCTCCGCCTCCTCCGAAACCTCCGAAGTCGGCACCCCCGAAACGGCCGCCGAAGATGTCGCCGAAATGAGCGAAGATATCCTCCATCGACATACCTCCTCCGCCGAAGCCTCCATAACCGCCTCCGCCACCGAAGCCCTGCGGACCCATCGAGTGACCGAACTGATCATATTTGGCTCTCTTGTCGGCATCACTCAGCACATCGTATGCCTCGGCCGCCTCCTTGAATTTCTCTTCGGCCTCCTTCTTTTCTGCATCCGATTTGTCGCCCTGACGGTCAGGGTGATATTGGATGGCTTTCTTTCGGTAGGCCTTCTTTATTTCATCGGCTGTGGCGTTTTTCGACACCCCCAGCACTTCATAATAATCTCTCTTTTCTGCCATAACCTCTTGTTATTACTGGCCTACAACAACCTTCGCGTGACGAAGCACCTTATCGTTGATTGTATAACCTTTCTCTACTGTATCAAGTATCTTACCCTTCTGCTCCTCATCCGGAACGGGCACCACCGAGATTGCCTCGTGCTTATCTGCATCAAACACTTTGTCTTCAGGATCCATCTCCTTCACACCGTTCTGCTCCAGATATTTCTTGAGCTTTTTGTAAATCAGCTCCATACCTTCACGGATCGCAGTGGCATCCTCGCTACCTTCAGTGGCCTTGAGTGCTCTTTCGAAGTCATCCACAATAGGAAGCAAACCCTTGAAAGCTGATTCTGCAGCATTCTTGATCAGTTCTGATTTCTCGCGAAGCGTACGTTTACGGAAATTGTCGAACTCAGCCATAAGGAACAGATACTCTTTATTTGACTTCTCCAGTTCCGCCTTGAGCTTCTCATTCTCTTCCGCTAAAGAATCAACGCCCTCAGCCACAGTCTCCTGCGCTTCTTCGTTTTCTTCTGTAGTGGCATTCACATCATCAATCACAACTGCATCCTCGGGCAGTTCCTCAGGATTTACTTTATTATTATTTTCCATATTCGGGTCCTTTCTATTATCCTTTTTGAATTTGTAATTTCCGTTGTGTTTGTTCATAGTATATACTCAAAAATTAAGCCAAAAATTGTTAAACCGTAATTTTGCGTTACGATGATGGCTTTGAAGCTTTATTATTTATCTTCTATAACTTTAACAAATATGAACCCTCTATGGTTGTTGGATCGTCAAATTTACCTCGCACGATCTCCGCACCCTTCTTGTCGTCGAAGATTCCATAAATCGAGCTGCCGCTCCCGCTCATCGAGGCGTATACCGCACCTCCTTCCAGCAGTGTATCTTTAATTTCGGCCAGCTCGGGGTGTAACGGAAATATAGATTCTTCGAAATCATTTTTCACTATCCCCTGCCATTCATAGATATTGCTCCGGCTTAATGTCTGCAAATCTATGTTGCCGCGCTTTGGCCTTATCTGGGAGAAAGCTTCTTTAGTTGAAACATAGACCTTCGGCTTTATCACCACAAGCCATAACCCGGATAAGTCAAGATCTACAGGGTGTAGAATCTCACCGATTCCGGTGCCGCACATCGGACGGTTGTATATGAAAAACGGGCAGTCGGCACCAAGTTTCAGCGCCATCTCAGCCAAAACTGAATCATCAAATCTGCTTGCGGACGGCAGCAACTGATTCAAAGCCTTAAGAGTGAACGATGCGTCAGCACTTCCGCCCCCCATTCCGGCGCCATCGGGCAAATGTTTGTCAAGACGTATGGATACTCCGGAGTTCCGCCCGGCTCTTTCCGTAAACAGTTTCGCCGCTTTACAGACAAGATTATCAGCTTCAGCGCATTTCACCTCGCGACCGGTAAACTTGAATTTTAGTTCCGGATTATCCAGCTGACTAACCTCAAGGATATCGCAGAAAGATTCAGGGTTAGCCGGCGTGCCGGTATGCAACCCCACAGGATAAAAGATCGTTTGCAGATTGTGGTAGCCGTCTTCACGCTTACTCACTATCTGCAAACCTATATTTATCTTAGCATTTACAAATTCTATCATCGTTGTGAAGGATTAGATTATCCTTAGCCAGCGCCATCCGTAGATCTCTTTTGAGTTACGCTTTATATAACGTCCCAAAGTCTCCGGCTCCTCCACAATTTTCCCATCCTTTTCGGAAATATGGATAAGATGAAAACCGTCCGGTCTTCTGATAACATAACCCATGCTCAATATATCTTTCTCCGGATGGTTTGTGAGAAGCATCACAAGATCACCTTCGCGCATATCTTCCAATATACCTTTGGAGTCGGCCATCTCGCGTTTCATGTGCGGAATCTTAAAGGTGCGGTAACCGAACTCTACCATTTTCTGCCTTTCAAGAGTGGCGGAATCCTTCAATGCTGCATATTCCTGAGGATGCCGGCCCACATATTCCAAAGATTTGGTCTTAAAACTTGTGGAATAGTCCTCGGTTAGATCTTTTACGTTGCCACGCGAATGATTATCTACCACCCAGTCGCCGCCATACAGCATACGAGAGGGAAAGCCGTTGGCCTCACCACGACGGAATGTAAGCCTTTCAAGCATTACCTCAAGATCTTTCAGATGCATTCCACCGGGCGAAGTCGCTATCTTTGCAAGTGCCGCTACGGAGTTGATAAATGAAAAATCGTCGAACCCATCAAGCCGGATCTCAACAACCCCTGACGAATCCTGCTGCGCAATCGGCTCGTAGGGCGTGCCGATGAAACGTTCCGCTATAGGCGCACACAATTTTCCGGGATCTCCACCGGGATTTGAAAATTCCCTAAGGATCGACATTGCCTTGACCGTATCTTCGGCACAATGATAGCGTTGCGCCCCCAAGGTCAGACAAGTTGCCAAACATCCCAATCCTATTATTATTTTTCTAAAATTCATCTCTTCAAAAACTAAAGCTTAATCATTAGTGAGCCCGTAACCTTTCTCCTGCCCCTTACGGATGGCCGGGATTCCGTTTTTCATCCATTCGGGCATAGGCGCCCCTTTCAGATAATGGTCGAAGAATTGCTGCAGGCGAACGGTAATATCCTTCCGGTTCTTACGGGCTTTTATATTATGCGATTCTCCATTATACTGGAGCATCCACACCGGTTTCTGCAATCTGCGGAGAGCCATAAACATCTCGATGCCCTGATACCATGGCACTGCGCCATCTGCATCATTGTGCATGATAAGCAGCGGAGTTTCTACACGGTCGGCATGGAACACCGGCGAGTTCTGAATATAAAGCTCCGGTGCTTCCCAAAGGTTACGCCCGATGCGGCTTTGACCCATCTCATACTGCGCCTGACGCGAATCGCCCGATTCCCAACGGATACCACCGAAGGCGGAAGTCATATTGGAGACGGGAGCACCTGAACCGGCACAAGCAAACATATTGGTGCGGGTCACGAGATAAGCAGTCTGATAACCTCCCCAGCTCTGACCATCGATGCCGATTCGCTCTTTATCAATCCACGGATAACGGCGACACATCTCTTCCGCGCCGGAACATACATAATTGTAACAGCTCTCTCCCGGCACTCCGGCTGTGTAATGGATATCGGGAACGAATATCACATAGCCACGGCTGACATAGAAGGGATAGTTGACCCAGCTCCATGACGGCTCCATGGTGAAATGACGGTAAAGCCGCTCGCTGCCGGTCTCGTAGAAGACGCAAAGCATCGGATATTTCTTATTCGGGTCGAGATCCTCGGGAACATAAAGCACACCCTCCGATTCCTTGCCGTCGTAGGCACGCCATTTCACAAGCTGGGCTGTTCCCCAGCGGTAGTCTTTCATCTGCGGATTGGCGTCCGTAAGCTGTTTTGCTTTAACGAAATCCTTGTTTACACTCAGCCAGATATCGGGAGACTCCGAGAAGTTCGCCCGCTGCCAGGTAAATACATTCTTATCTTGCGCTTTCTTCACCTGCGTATAAGCATGGCCATCGAGCACATAAATTCCGGGAGCGCTATTCTTTCCGTAAGTGCAGATTGCGAGTCCGTTATATTTATCCTTAAAATCGAACACCTCAAGAAGCATTTCATCCCCTTTGGTTACGAAGCGTTTTTCAGGGTCGGTCTTCATGTAGCGGAAACGTATGTTACGCTTGCGCCCTTCTCCACCGGTGATGCATACAGGTTTCTGCTTTCCGGTCGGATCCACAGCCCAGATATCGTATTTGTCATAGATAAGGAGCGCGGCATCATCTTCTGCCCAACCGGCATCGCCGTATGCTTCGCACTCATTCGGACGGTCGTTCTCGTAATCCCATATCAGTTCGGGCATCGCGGCGGTCATGTTTACTGTGTCACCAGTTGCGAATGAGTAGGAATAGAAATTCTTATCATCAAACCAAACCACATATTTCCATTTCGGTGAGATTTCAGCCTCCCCTCCGGGCACCTTACCCAATTTTCTGGTTTCTCCGGTCTGAATGTTGACGGCAGAGATCGCTACCGGAGCGTAATAGTTCCACTGACGTTCCACTATATCTTCCGTCGGGTCCTTCACCATCACCCAGTTGCCATCCCAGCGATCTGAAGCCATGACTGTGGCATACTGATTATCGGTAATCAGTCGCTGACTCATATTGTCGAGCGATATGACTACGGGATAGTTTTTCTCGCGTGTCTTCGACAAATATTTGAGTTCCTGCGGCGGAGTCTTCGGGGCATCCCATCGCCAGATGTCCAACTTCGGATTCTCGAAATCGTAAATCGTAGAATCGTCGGGGGCGATCACAGGAGCCACACCTCCGATCAGACGTTTGCCGTCGTAAGAGAATTCCGGTTTTGTGTATTGGTTCGGACGTAATGTATCACCCTTTGCAGTCACAAAGAGGCTCTGAATTTCCTTAGGGCTGCGCATCGGCTCGTTGAGTTTCACCCAATAAAGGGCCGTATGCTTCGTGCCCGTCTTTACGCTGTCGTTTGTAGCGATGTAGGCGAGCTGCTCACCTTTATTGTCAAACACGGGATTGCCATAGAATTTCTTTTCGCGGTCAAGAAGCAGAAACGATGTGTCAGGCAACGTCACAACTCCGATTCCGTTGCACGAAAGAGAGTCTTTTGATGCCTTTTTGAGTTTCAAGGCCAGACTGGTTCCCGGGCGATTGAAAGTGTAGCTGTCCACCCACTTTACAACTTTCTGCGATTTCGACGAAAGATTCCGGACTATGAGAGGTTTGGCATTATCCTTATCTTTCAGCAGTTTGGGAGCCAGATAAGCTGTGTCGCAACTTGAATAAGCCACCCATCCGCTTCCATCTTTTGCAATCTTATACGACAGCACCTGCGGAATCTTCTCCACTGCGTATGTTTTCAGATTCACTATAGCAAGCGAATCTTGGGGCATATCAAGGTCTTTCTTTTTATTAATCTTAGCTTTACGGGTCTTGGCATATTCCGGTTTGATGAGAGCCACACCCCATTTGCCGTCAGCCGTAAATGATGCCTGATATCCGCGGGGTATTACTATCTTTTCCCCTGTCTTTGTATTATAGAAGTAAAGGAGGCCGTCGCCTTCCTGCGGATCTACAGAATAGGCCGCCCAGGAGCCGTCACGACTCAATCCGGCGTTGTTAACACTTTTCCACGCATCGAAACATGTATGGTCAAGTTCTTTTTTTTCAGCGGCATAACCTGAAAAGGTCATCCCCAATAGTAGCACGCCGACTAAACCTCTTTTCATTTCCATTTTCCGACTTGATTATAACTTACTCAGATTATGACCCATACGCTCCTTTTTGGTTCTCATGTAGTATGAATTATATTCGTTGGGCTGAACCTCCAACGGCACATTCTTCACTATCTCAAGACCATAACCTTCGAGACCGATGCGTTTCATCGGATTGTTAGTCAGAAGATTCATTTTGGTGATTCCAAGGTCGTGAAGGATATTGGCACCCACGCCATAGTCTCGTTCATCAGCCTGATGTCCTAAATGCAAGTTTGCATCCACAGTGTCAAGACCGTTTTCCTGAAGCTTGTAGGCCCGGATCTTATCCATAAGACCGATGCCGCGACCTTCTTGATTCAGATAGATCACTGCCCCGCGACCCTCTTTCTCTATCATCTGCATCGCCAAGTGAAGCTGCTCGCCGCACTCACAACGCTTCGAACCGAAGATATCGCCGGTCATGCACGATGAATGCACCCTTACAAGCACCGGCTCGCCATCGCTCACATCTCCCTTGATCAAAGCTATGTGCTCCAGCCCGTTGTCAAGCTGACGGAATGGTATCAGGCGGAAATCGCCATATTGCGTGGGCATCTTTACCTCTTCTCCACGCTCTACAAGAGAATCGTTTTTCAGACGGTAAGCGATAAGATCGCGGATGCTGATAAGCTTTATGCCCCATTCATCGGCCCTCTTGCGGAGCTCGGGAAGACGCGCCATCGTACCGTCATCACTCATTATCTCCATCAGAGCGGCCACCGGCTCCAATCCTGCGAGACGGGCGAGGTCTACACCGGCCTCCGTGTGACCGGTGCGCTGAAGCACACCTCGGTTCTGTGCATAAAGCGGGTTGATATGACCGGGACGTCCGAAAGTTTCCGGTTCTGATGTCGGGTCGGCAAGTGCTCGGATAGTCGCTGCCCGGTCTTCGATCGAAACGCCCGTGCTGCATCCTTCGAGTTTGTCGACTGTGACGGTGAAAGGTGTGCCGAGCACAGAAGTATTCGACTCCACCTGAGGTTCGAGATGAAGCTCCTTGCAACGCGCCATAGTCATAGGCACACAAAGCACTCCTCTCGCATTTTTAAGCATGAAGTTGACATCTTCCGGCGTGATTTTCTCGGCCGCGATAATAAGGTCGCCCTCATTCTCGCGATCTTCATCATCAACCACCATCACAAACTTACCCTCACGGAAATCTTCAAGAGCTTCCTCTATACTGTCTAATTTAATTTCTTCCATAATATATAATTGGGCATTAACCGTTAACCATTAACCACCCATTAACCATTAACAATAAAAATGCTAAAATTCACACTGCCGTACACAAGATGACGGCTGAATCCGGGGAGAGAGGAGAAATCATGACTTTTATTGTGCTCCACAATTACGATCGTGCCATCTTTCACCATCTTTGAATTCAGTATCAGTCCGGGAATTTCGGCAAATCTCTGATGATCGTATGGAGGATCGGCAAAAATTATATCGTATTGTTCGTGCGACCTTTCGATGAATTTAAACACATCTCCACGGATGAGGCGTAACGTCTGATCGCCTAACTTTTCTTTTACCGATCTGATGAAATTCACCTGAACCGGAGCTTGCTCCACTGCCGTTACCGACGAGCATCCCCGCGAAACGAATTCCCAGCTTATGGCTCCCGTACCTGCAAAAAGATCAAGCACAGTTTTACCTTCGAGATCGATCAGGTTATCGATTATGTTAAAAAGGTTTTCACGGGCGAAATCAGTGGTCGGGCGAGCCGTAATATTCTTAGGCACGTCAAATCGCCGTCTTCCGTATATTCCTCTGATTATTCTCATTTACGTTATTTATCTAATTTCTCTCACCCCTACTCTCATCTCTCGATTCCCAAATTATGGTGCGAACGAAGTGAGCACAAAATTAATCCCCTGTCAGCTTTTCGCCAACGCTATCGCAGCCGTGATCGGCATATCGCTTTTCTGCACCGCCGAAGGCATCATCGTCAGCATCACGAATGAAATCTGCTCTCTCAGCTGCTTCACTAATTGCTGCTTTACCTCTCTTAAACCTGAAAACGAAACTTGCGTATTAGCCGGGTCAAGCCCGTAAATATCCATCAGGTTGAAAACATGATAAGCTATGTCATCCGGACTGCGCCACTCATGTGTGGCCGCGAGAAGCATCTTTCGGTCATCAAGAGCTACAAAATCTGCCATTCCTTCCCGGATATCGACATAAATCCGCGGCATCTCTCCGCCACGTCCCGTAAACCGGCGTGCAAGCACTCCGAGATGAGAAGATATGCGCGCACCTGAAATGGTTCGCCGCAAAAAAGACTGCAAACCGGGAGCAAGAGTGAAAAGACACGTCATCCCGTTGAACGATTCGCTGAAGATATCCTCTTCCTCAGCCTTATATACAATGTTATAGAGCCGGGCCTGTTCTTCATAGTCTCCCGCGAATTCATCAGGAATCCATAACGGGCGCGAAGTGCATATCACGATTTCTGTTGAAAAATCATCAAGCAGCTGCGGATGATCGTAAACTGCGGTCTCTATCCTGCGCAGCAAAGCACTCTCATCTTCCTGCCATTTTTCCTCAAAGAGCGTTACGATCTGCTCCAACGGATTCTCTATATTCTTCAGATATGCCGACATACCTTGCGCCGACAAATAGATCACAAGGCGCCATTCGGCCGTGTCGTCAATTCGGTATCCTTTATAACTGGTCAGATTCTCTTCCATCTCAAATTTATGTATCAAGCAAATTATTACCTTCTTACTTAATACCTTTTACTTAATACTTTTTATTTCAGCCGAATCCAAGCATACGGCTGCCTCATCCCATTTCGCCGGCAAGCGGACGCTCGATCTCTCTCTTTACCTCTTCAGGGGTCATGCCCTGGCCGAACAGAAACATCAACTTTGTGATGGCGGCTTCGGATGTCAGATCATGACCTGAAATCACCCCCGCCTGATAAAGCGCGTTACCCGAAACATAGCGTGTAGGATTCACCATACCGTTCGCACACTGGGAGACATTCACTATCACCACCCCACGGTCTACCGCCTCCTTGATAGCTTCCAGAAACCATCCCGATGTTGGGCCATTACCCGCACCGAACGTCTTTAGCACTACTCCCTTAAGGCCCGGAGTGGCAAGCTGATGACGCACCACATCTTCTGAAATACCGGGGAAAAGATCGAGATACATCACATTCGTATCCATCCCGTAACGAACCTGAAGATCCTTATTCTCCGGACGGAACATCTCATCTTTTTTATAACTTATTCCTAATCCGATCTTTGCAAGATAGGGATAATTGGGGCTCTTGAATGCGTTGAAATTGTCAGAACTGCGCTTTGTAGAGCGATTGCCACGCCAAAGATAGTTTTCAAAAAGGATTGCCACTTCCTGCACCACCGGACTCCCGTCCTCATTCATGGCAGCCGCGACTTGAAGAGCCGTAATCAGATTTTCCTCGCCATCGGTCCTCACCTCTCCTATCGGGAGCTGACTCCCGGTTATCACAACAGGTTTTTTAAGATTCTCAAGCATAAAACTGAGGGCCGATGCAGTGTAAGCCATCGTATCAGTGCCGTGCAAAACTACGAAACCATCATAATTATCATAGTTATCCTCTATCACTTTTACGATCTGCACCCAATCGCGGGGCGTCATCGTCGATGAATCCAATGGCGTTTCAAACTGGAAATTCTCAATGTCGTAATCAAGCATCTTCACCTTCGGCACATTATCCATCAGATGATCGAAATTGAACGGTTCAAGAGATCCATTATCCAAATTCTCAATCATTCCGATTGTGCCCCCCGTATAGATTATCAGAATCCTCGGGCGCTTCTTCTTGCTGTCTAAATTCGCACTTTCCATAGGCTACGATTTAATCCGGACATTTGAATACAATGCGATTCGATGAACAATACCATGTTTCACCTATCGGCATGGTTAATTCGCAGTTCCCATTATAAATTGCAAATATCAAAAATATTCGCAGGTCGGTAAAGAGCGCAAGTCGGGCGAAGCCCGGTGCGCGGTGCCATAGGCACTTTAACCTTATCTGACTGCAAATATTGAAAATATTCGCAGGTCGGTAAAGAGCGCATGTCGGGCGAAGCCCGGTGCGCGGTGCCATAGGCACTTTAACCTTATCTGACTGCAAATATTGAAAATATTCGCAGGT
>JAIEAO010000051.1:25691-28024 GCA_029071345.1 Muribaculaceae bacterium
CGGTAAAGAGCGCAAGTCGGGCGAAGCCCGGTGCGCGGTGCCGAAGGCACTTTAACCGACTGCAAATATAACTAATCCCAATTACTTCTGCAACCCTATACAAATAAAAAACGGCGCAAAGAATAATATCTTCACGCCGTTTGCTATATTAGCTAATATTAATAATCTATTTTAGCTTATCTTTAGAAGATAACTTTTGTAGCTTTGTCGCCCTCAACCTTGATGTAAAGACCCTTCTCGGGATTAGCAACCTTCACACCCTGGAGGTTGAAATAAACAGCTTCACCAGCCTCAGCCTCGATCTCAGTAACAGCGCTGCCACCTGCAACTGCATAGTTGGTTACATAGAGAGAGGGAGCATTCTGGTAAACAGTTACCACAACAGTGATATCGTAAGTACCGGCCTCTACGCTCGGGAGAGTGTAGTTATTGCGAAGTGAAAGATCTACGCCGTCAGCTGTACCTGTAAAGTTAGCTTTATCTGCAGGAGAAGCCTCAGCGAGAACAACATTCTTGATCAATACAACCTGATTAACCATAGCAGTTGTAATGTCAGCAGCAGCTACAGTCTTGGGAGTAAACTCACCCTTAGCTGTTGATGCAGGAAGAGTACCGGCAGGCTTCAACTCAGGGGTAGTAGACTGGTAGAAGTCGTATGTTGCCTCCCATCCGGCAGGAATAACATCTAATACCTCATAATTGTTAGAGCCATAGACCTGAATAAAGTCTCCATTAGCGTCAAATGCAAATACGTTGCTAAAATTCTTGAAAGCAACTGTAAGAGGGAAATCTACCTTCACTTTAGTACCTGATGCAGTAGCGATTACCTCTTTAATGTTCTTAACTGAGGTAGTTTCAACGGGATCCGGCGCAGTTACTTTATTCTTATATAAAGCAATCTTAGAAATTGAGATTGCCTTACCGTTATCAGTCTGCTGCGGAATTGAGAACTCAATTTTATAGAATTTATTAGCAGCGGGAGATGCAACATCGATTACCCAATCTGAATTCTTCTCAGTAGGAACAGTAAGTGCAGTTGAAGTTGAATTCGTAAATTCGGCATTATCAGCTACATATAATACTGCAGAAGAAAGAGCGGAAGGAGTAAGACGATCAGCAATAGTAATAACGATGCTGCTTACTTCCACAGGGCATACTACACCGGAAGCAATAGTAGGAGTACTATCGCCACTTTTCCAACCGGCAGCAATAAAGTCCCAACCGTTGTTGTTATTGTTGAAAGCGCTAAACTTCCACATTCCATCATTCGATGACCACTCTTTGTTATAGCCCCCTACCTTAGCATACTCAGTACTATTCTTTGTAAACTCGATTGATGCGATAGGCTCCTCGGCCATCATAACGTTTGCTCCAAAAGCTAACACAGCCAAAGAAAGTAAAAATTTTTTCATAAGCGTTTGAATAATTATATGATTAGAAAAAAAAATGTCGGAAAATAGATATAAGTTTATGTTCGAATCATGCCCAAAGCCATAATCATTCGCAAAGTTAATACATTTTAACCATATCAACAAAATCAACCGACAATTCCCCTCAAATTTTAACATAATATCTTCACAACATCCTATCACCACCTTCCGGCCCACCTCCGGCTATCATAGCTTCAACGGATCAAAGTAAAAAGGAGGTTGTTAAAATTTCTCTGAACCGTGTAAACATATAGTCACCAACAGCTATGAAGCCACGTAGTGACGAGGTTATTGTTAACCGTGCACTCCCTCCGGGCATGCACGGAAAAGAGTGGTAAAAACTATGAAGTCGCGGAGCGATGATGTTGTGAAAACCATTTAGATGCTTTAGATTTCACGCTTCATAACATCGTGCCTCCGGCACTCCATTTTTATTTTTTGATCCTATCCCCACACTTCCTCGCTACGCTCGGTCATGTGGGGTTTCCGACAATCACGCCGTTCCACGGCTCCGATAAAGTTTTAACACTTCAATCTTAAATTTACATTGATCCGAAATCTGCCCCCCCTCTTGCCCGCAGCTTCAGCGGCGGGATTGTGGTGCGAACGCAGTGAGCACTATGCCCTTCCGTGCCCGCTGCTGCAGCGGCGGGGATATAACAAAAATAGCCTCAGCGAAAGCTGAGGCCGGATATGATGAGAGCCTTGATTTCTCAAGGCTCTCTGAAGGTGGCGATTACCTACTCTCCCGCATTCGCCCAGAATATCAGCACGGACATCGGCGTGATAAGGTTTATACACAAAAAAGGCCCAGCTTTCGCTGAGCCTTCTGAAGGTGGCGATTACCTACTCTCCCGCTTTCGCAGTACCATCGGCGTGATAAGGTTTAACTTCTCTGTTCGG
>JAIEAO010000052.1 GCA_029071345.1 Muribaculaceae bacterium
CCTGCAACCCTGCCGCAATGAGCCAAAGCAGCATCCATAGGAGTGTGCAGAATCGTTTAGTTGCAGGTGTCTTCATACGTTATCTCGATTACAGTGCGACGGAGCCGCGGATAGATGAGTGCCTTGAGTCGGCTATATTTCTCCTCCCCGAGCAGACGGCGCAGTGCACCTTCGCGCCGGTCGGGGTCGGAATAACGTTCGGCTTCGCGGAGCATAGTCTCCGAGTCGCCAAACGAGGGATTGCTGATAAGATCGCGGCACATACCCGCCCAGTCTTCGCCGCGACCTCCGACCTCCATAGGGCCGCTGCTCCCGATGAAGGATCCATACACTTCTAAGATATATTCTGCCACACCGGCAGCGCGGTTTGAGGAGAGCGTAAGATTATGTGCGTAAGTATGTTCCGGGGATGCGTAGCCGCTCACTGTAATCGTCAGGATGCGGGAAGCGGCCGCTGAGATGAGAGAATCGAGACGGCTGAGTTCGGCGCGGTTTGAGCCGAAATCGGGATGAAAACGGGAATCATCAACGGGATAGCCTATAACGAATGTCTCCTTGAGGATGCAGGGTTGAGCAATTTCTTCGGCAACAGCCGGGACTTCCGAAGCGCCCGGCTCCTCCTGTGGGAGAACAGGGTCTTTAGGGCCGTTAAGGTCTTCAGAGTCTTTAAGGGCTTTAAAGTCCTTAAGGTCCTTAAGGTCTTTTGTCCGGGAGGAGGAGGGGAAGATATAGGTGAATGAGATGGAGGCTTTGGTGATGGTGGCGAGGTTGCGGGCACGGTGAGAGAGGCGCGTGCCGCAGCTGCCGCAGTTGTTTTTGCTATAATTAAGGTATACCCAACCTGCACCGATAGAGGCTCCGATGCGCCAGTTGTCGGCAAGCCGCCATTCGTAGCCGTAAGACACACCGGCCCCGAGGAGATAACCCTGATAGCGGTAATCGCGCAGGATCCCGGGGAATCTGAGACCTCCGACATTATATTTCCCGCCCATGAGGTGAAGCCCGAAATAAGAGCCTTCAAAGACGCGGCGCATCCAGAGGCGACTCTCCTGTGTGAGCAGCCAGTGACGCAGCTTAGGGTTTGAGGCTCCTCCGCGCACGCCGAAAGAGGAGGGAAGGTTGAGGGCGTTATAACCGAAAGAGGCGGCAAACGAGACACGCGCCGATGCAGCCCACTCCGCACCGACGTTGGGCGTGGCTGTAAGCCAATAGAGCGCATTGGAAGACACAGCGAATCTTCCCGACGAATCGGGCACGTCGGGAGATGCCTTGATAATCCCCGAACCGATACATATTAGAATCAGGGAAACAAAAGTGCGTATCAATCCCCGTGCGTTCTGCATAAATTTATAGGTCGATGTTCGTTTCATTTGTCTTCATGAAAATCTGTTTCGGAAAACTGCAGCAAAATTATGAAGCATGCATGAAAGCCGCCTATTTTTAAGCGTCATAACGCGTTACAGGAGTAATACGACAGCGTCACATATCGTCACATCCCACAGAATCAAGCGTTTATATTTGTCTGAAATTCTCAAGCCAACGAAAAAAAATATGTAAATTTGCAACATGAAACATCTTGCAACTATCACAGCTATCATGATTCTGCTGATGGCGTCACAAGGATGCCGCCACCGCGCGGAGCGTCTCGAGCCATACGGATGGACGCTCATCGACCCTAAGTTTGACTCGTTGACGAGGCTCGCCGAACAGTATATGTACACCAATGTGCCGCTTGATTCAGTGGAACACGTCACGCGGCAGATGGACTTGATTGCACGCAGTTCAAATCGCGACGACAATGAGATGTTGGCCCGAAAGAATTATTGGGAAGCATACCGCCTGTACATGAATTTTGAAAATGATAAGGCCAATAAACTAATTGACAGAACCGACAGTCTGACATCGGAGAAATACACGAAGGAGAGGTTAAAGACCCTGAAAATGACGTTCAGCGATTTTACATCATACGACACTTTCATCAGTCAGTTGCGTCAACGTGAATATTATATTTCAATAGGTGATATGCCGGCACAGGGGGAAGTTGCAAATAATATAAGTACAAGCCTAAAATATGCTCAGAATATCGAACTCGCTTTGGATTATCTGAACATGGCCGACTCACTATACAGGGGGTCGGGAAATATGCTCCGCGCCGATAATCTCCGCATCAATAAAGCTACCTGTCTGTACCACGCCAATAGGAAGGAGGAAGCCGACGCTATATTCAGAGACCTCCTTTCTGACTCAACGATCATCAATGATAAAGCGGTTCTGGAGATAGTGCTCTATAATTATTACGACGGCTTTGGAGATGCGGCATCATTGTTCGGTGCTTATAATATCCGAAAAGATATTGAAGTGGAATCTTTAGAATCCAAGACACTGACCGCATTCTTTGAGACAAGAATATGCGAATACTATCTTAAGAGGGGGATGATTGACTCGGCGACATATTATTTTGAGAAAAGAAGACTGAATCCCGAGAGTATCCGCGATGAGGATATAAAGTATAACATTTTCAAGATCGATGCCAATTACTATGAGACCATCGGCGAAAAAGATAAAGCCCTCACGGCTATAAGGCGATATAATGAGATTCAGAAAACGATGGCTGAGAATCAGCAATCGCAAAATAAGCTCTATGCCGATTTCATGAACGCCAAGAGGCATCTTGAAACAGAGGCCGCAGCTACGAAAGCATCGCTGACAAGAAGGATTTGGATTATATCGGGCATTTCGATATCGGTGCTCCTCGCCGGGTTGGCAATCGGAATCAAATGGTATCGACGTTATAAAATCAAGCATCAGGAAATCACACGCCGCGCTGACAAGCGCGAACGGGAGATTATGGGGATAGCCCTGTCGCGACAGCACAGCGAACAGCTCCTCGATTATGTGGATAAGGAAATTTCGCGTCTCAGCAGACAGGAGATCATCTCCGAAAAAGATCTCTCACAGTTAGACAAAAATCTGAGGCTTCACAAGTTTGACGGGAAGATGATACAGAACTTTGAGGAAACTTTTGCAAAGATTCATCCCGATTTTGACGCGAAACTGAGATCGATCGCTCCTACCCTCTCGGACACTCAGATACGACTGTGCGCTTACATAGCGTTGGGTCTTAACAATCAGGAGATCGCCTCGATCCTGAATATCAAGCCTAACAGCCTGCGTCAGGCGAGATTAAGGCTGAGACAAAAATTCGGGCTGACCAAGGATGACTCAATCACAGACTTCCTGCGCGCGATTACCCCCCCCAAGTGCTTGATTATCAATTACTTAATAGCTTGAAGCAACAGAGGGGCAGCCGCAATGGCTGCCCCTCTCCTATTTTATCCGGGGTTACTCGGTTATTCGGGGTCGTTCCATGTGCAGGATACGAACTCGAATGTGCCTTTCGCTGTGCATTTGAAGATGATGGTGTAGACTTTGTTGGCGCCGCCTGTGGTCCATGCGGTGAACTCGATTGTCACTGTCGGTTCGAGGTCGCCGATCGGGGCCATGTTCGGGTAAAGCGTAGACAATGCGCCGGGGCCTGTCTCGCTTTCAAAACGCTTCTTCATCGTTGCCACAAGTTCTTCATCGCTGAGATCAGCGTAAACAGGCATACCGCGGAGAGTTGCGTAAGCGGCGTTGATGTTCACGTTGCCCTGATAAGCGGAGCAGCCTGAGTAATACTCGGCAGTGCCGTAGCTGTCAACGTAGGTTGAAGCATCGGGGATGTTGGCGTTCACCCAATCCACAACTGCCTGATAGAACCATGTGCTGGTCGGTTTGTTCTTACCGGCGGGGAGCACGAGAGAGATAGAGGGATCCATCTTCCAAGAGCCACTCTTGTAAACGAACTGGTTGGTCTCGCTGATCACACCGCTTTCGCTGAGGGTATTTTCCCATGCTCCGTTGGTGTAGGTGTACTGTGCGGTGGCGTAACCGTCAGAAGTGCGGTAAAGCACGCTCTTCATTGTCTCTTCGCCAGCGTAAGGATATTCGCTTGAGAGATACATCGGGATGAACTTGTTGGCCTGATCGAGAGTGAGCATACCGTTTACACCCATCTTGGCGTAATCAGCAGGCTGGAGAACTACAACATCCGATACGGGAGCCCAAGCAGTGCCATTGAACTGATAGAGGGCGGTTGTCGCAGTGTTGGCGATTACAGCCACTTTCGGGGCCACTTTACCGGCTTTAGTGGGTTTCTCAACAGCAGTAGGAACGATGTTGAAGAATTTCGGAGCACCACCTGATTTCGAGATGCTGACAAAGTAACCGGTGATGGTATAGATCTCACCGTCGGCGAGCATAGCCTTCTGGTCGTCGGTAAGCTGATAGAAGCTACCCTGAGCCTGAGTTGTGCCGTCAACGATCAGATTGTAATAGTTACCTGAGATAGACACCGTACCTGTCACCTGACAGTAGATCGCGCTGAAATCATCTGTAGCCTGAATAGCAGCGTCCATACCGGGGCCGTCATATACTTTGGGAGCAGGATATGTGTAGTCAGCCGATGCGTTGGCCACTTTCTGGATGTCAGCGTCAGCACCTAACTGAAGACCGAGGTTATAAACGCTTACGGTGCCACTGATATTCAAGCAATCACCTACGGCGTAGTCGCCGCTGTAGGGAGAAACATAGTAGAGGATTGAGCCGCTGTTATCGCTCACGACAAATCCGCGTGAATCAACGGCTGTAACAACGCCATTGATCGTGATGGCATCGCCGGTTTTAGCATCCTTGATTGTATTTGAGAGCTCGAATTTCTCTTCGGGAACAGAGCCAAATACGGGAGCTGTCTCCGAATTGTTGTAGTTGACCACAACACATTCACCTGTGTCGGCACTACCCATAGCGTTCTTGAGGATACGGGGAAGGTTGGCGGTTGCCGGAGCAAGGGGTGAGAATGTCTCTGCATAGTTCTCTTCGCTGCCGTAGGATTCCTGATAGTCGGCGGTGGTGACGGTATAGCTCTCTGCAGAGTTCATGGCCACCATATCATCGGGAAGATCCTTTGCAATCTTATAAGTGATGTTGATTGCCGAACCCTCCGAAAGAGTGAAATAGGCAAAATTGGGATCCGTAAGGAAGCTGGGGATATAATCGGCAGGCTGGATGGCATTGTTGAAGCATCCGAGTTTACCGACAGAAGTCAGTTCGGCGGAAACTCCGTCAGCCTCCGCTTTTGCAACGTTGGCGGAGTTCTTAACCAGATTCTCATAATCGGCAGTGGTAAGGGTATAGTCCAAAGTCTGCACATCGGAGAAGTCGGGACCTCCCACGAAGCCGTCAAGATGATCATTCCATGCGTTCTCTCCGCAGGATGCCATTCCGAGGGCCACGGCGCCTATAAGAAGTGTATTCTTTATATATGTTTTCATTTCTTTAAAATCTTAGAAATTAACTTTTAATCTCAGTGAGAAGGTGCGTCCGAAAGAGTAGATGGCGTAAGTGGCGTTCTGCCATGTGCCGTTCTCGTTAAACGGATTCTGAGCATCTTTCACATAAAAATAGTTGCAGACGTTGTAGACGTTACCGTAAACTGTAGCGTTGAGCTTGCCGAGCTTGAAGTTGTAGCTGCAAGAGAGGTCGAGCTCGTTACCCCATGGAATTTCCCAGGGATCTGCAAGTTTTACAGTGCCGTTCTGTACGAGGCTTGAAGAAGCATCAAGGTAATAGTCTGAATAGTTGCGTGCGTTGAAAGTCCAGTCAGCACCGATGCGGAAACCTTTGAAGGGTTTGAAGGTTACGCCGAGAGCACCGGTGGTCTGAGCCGAACCGCTGACTTTACGGTTCTTCTGCTCAAGAATACTCCAGACATGGTCGGGAGCGTTCACGCCTGAAGCGATCGTACCGTTATAGAGGTCGGCAAGAGGCTGACCCTGCTCGTTGTAGTAGTAACCTTTCGGGTTGTTGAGCCATTTCCAGTCGCCCCAAGAGAACATACCCTGGAACTCTACCCAATCGAAGGGTTTATAGGCGAAGTCAACCTCAACACCGATGTGCTGAGCGTTTACATGCTCAAGGCTCATAGAGTAGTAAGAACCTGCCATCGGGCCGTCTTTGATCTCGGCGCGTTTCTGAGTGTCGCGGTCGCAACGGTCCATCCATTTGGTGTAATAACCGTTGACAGTTGCGGAGAATACAGGAGAGTGATAACCATAGCCAAGTTCAAACGAACCGATCTTCTCGTTGCGGGGATTCGGGTTGATAGCGTTGCTGGTCTCGGGGTTGAGGAACACACCGCGAGAAAGGAACGGAGCTTTGGAGATGAAACCGCCGTTTACGAAGATATTGTTGTGCTTGTCGATGTTCCAGTTGGCACCACCCTTAGCTGTTCCGCCGAGGAATGATTTCCACGGAGTTGTGCCGTGCTCCTCATCGTAGTAGAACATATCTTTCTTGCGATAGCTGGTCACGTTGAGTGATCCTGCGAGGAAAGTAGTGATAGCGCCGTCGAGCATCTTGTATTCTGCCTGACCGTAGAGACCCTCCTGATGAGTGAAGCCGTCGTAGTTACGGTAAACCACATCGCCTACGCCTAATTTCTGATATTTCCAGTTGGGATCGAGAGCAGCCTTATTGTTCTCGGGGTTTACACCCTTTCTATCGGCATCATCAATGAAGTAAGCGCCTGAATAGAGGTCCTGGATCACATTCTTGTGATGGCCTACATAGTAACGCACGTCGATACCGCCGGTGAGGCTGAGTTTCTTGGGAAGAATCTCATTCTTATAGGTGGAAACGAGACCGTACCATTCGTGGCTGTTGATGCTTCTTGACATAGCCATCATAGAACCGGTGGTTGAAGCGGCGTTGATATCCTGGATTGCGCCGTAATCGAATGTGCCGTCCGGGCGGCGGAAGTCTGTGGTGATCTCACCGTTGTATGCACCTCTCCATTTGTTGCGCCACTCCGATGTGCGGCCCTGACCTGAGTAACCTCCACCCGATGCGAGTGAGACATAGAGAGCTGAAGAGAGCGAAGAACGCTCGTTGATCTGCCAGATGTGGTTAAGAGAGATGATAGGTTTGTGATACTGGTTGCGGTAAGCTGTGCGCTGCTGACCCTCGTTGTCGAAACCGTACTGCGGGTTGTAGCTGTACATGCTTCGGCCGTTCATATACTCTTTTGCACCTTGCCAGTTTTCGATAGAGAGTGTGCCGTAGACAGCATTACGCTGATTATGCCACTGCGGAGCACCGAAAGCTGTAAGAGAGAGCTGATGCTTGTCGCCGATCTTCTTGGAGATGTTCACGAAATAGTTCCAAGCCTCGAACTGAGTGCCCTGAATGTATCCGTCACCCCATTTGCGGCTGCCGAGCACGCTGATGGACCAGCCGTTTTTCATAAGGCCGGTCGATACGTTGAAACCGATATCGTTAAGGTTGTTGTTACCCATGCCGTACCAGATCGAACCACCCTTCTTGGCATCAAGACCTTTGGTGGTGATGTTGATCGTACCACCGATCGAGGGCGCCGAGATGATAGCCGCACCGAGACCGCGCTGGGTCTGCATATTGGTAGTCACATTGCCGAGACCGGAGAAGTTAGACCAGTAGATACCGCCCCACTCCATATCGTTCATCGGAATACCGTTCACGAGCACTGCCACGTTCGGAGCACGGAAACCGCGCATATTGATTTTGGCATCGCCGTAACCGCCACCTTCGGGAGTGGCCCACACACCGGGAGTGGTCTTGAGAATCTCGGGAAACTCCTTGTTACCGAGTTTGGCCTCGATATGAGCCGCTGTGATCTCAGACATAGCCACAGGAGTCTCACGGGTGCGACCCTTGGATGATGTCACCACCACGTCCTGAAGCAGACGGGTCTCAGGTTTGAGAACGATATCACCTACGTTGGCAGCAGCTCGCTGGTCGACTGCGAAATAGCCTACGTATGAGATTTTCAGTTCAGCACCTTCGGGAACACGGAAACGGAAATTACCGTCCATATCGGCTGTGGTTCCGATATTGGTTCCCGGCACAGTAATCATTGCGCCGATAAGCGGTTCGCCCTGCTCATCGACAACACGGCCTGAACAATTCACCTCTTTACGCGGAGCCGCCAAAGCGAGCATCCACGTCATGCAAATTGCAAAGCCTAAGAGAAATAGTCTCTTCATAATGTTTGATTTAGTGTTATTGTTGTTTGGGTTTATATATCGTATCGACAGGTTATTGTCGTTTGATTTTAACTATCTAAATAAGTGGCTTCTGCCATTTTGTTTGTTCTTTAGTTTAGTTTTTAAAGATAAGTTTTAAAGATTAATATCATTTAATCCACAAAGGTAACCATTTTAACTCTTTTTTACAAATCTTATCCAAATTTTAATCTTACCATCCACCTTGCTCCCTTCTTCAAATAAAAAACGCTCATCGCATATAACGATAAGCGCATTAATCAATATTTTTCACAGCCCAATTGATTTTAGCATGGTTTCTACACTCGAAGTATCTATTGGTCCCTCAAGTTTTCCTGCCTTTGCCTCTTCTAATGACCGCATTGAAAGTTCATTTAGCTCAAAATTTCTCCTTTCAAGCATAGTTGATTATATTATTATTCAGCAGCTGTCTCGGCCTCTTTCTCCTCCTCTTCGGTAAATTTAGTGAAACCGTTTTTGATGAGGATGTTATACCATGTGAAGAGCTTCTTGATATCGTTCTCGTAAACGCGGTCGCGGTCGTAATCCTCCACGATTGCCTCGAATGCGGAGCGAAGACCCTTGGAAGCTACAAGACCTTTGACATCGATCTCCTTGCCGTCATATTTAGCATAGACTTTGTCAAGGATTTCGCCTAAGGGGGTGTCACCGCTCTCTGTATACATGGCTATGTCGCCGAGCGACACTACTTTGTCGCGTACATGAGCCGGGAAACGTTTGCCGGTTCCGAGTTCCTCTACAATCAGGGTACCTTTTCCCTGAGATACAATCTTAACCAGACCGGGTTTGCCGGTGATAGATAAAATCTGTCGTAACATAATAGTATATTGTAGTAATTATTAATATTTCTATCTCAGCAGCTCATCAATCTGCATCAGCAGCGAAGAACTGTCATCATTTTCTATTCTCTCAACTATATCAGCCGGAAGTCGGTCGAATTCAAACCTCTGCGAACGAATCCGCATCTCCAGGTTTTCTTCCGTCACACCTCCGCGGTTCATCGCCCGCTGCTTGCGCAATTCCAACGGTGCCTCAACAAGCCAGATTCGGTCGCACATCTTATCGAGCCCCGAAGAAACCATAATCGCCGACTCCACGAAGCCGATTCCCCTCCCAAATCCATCGCACCATATCCGAAGGTCATCGCGCACCGCACCATGAACCAGCGCATTGAGCCATAACCGTTCCTCTTCGATGGCAAATACCTTCTCAGCCAACATGATTCGGTTAAGACCGCAAGAGGTCATAACCTCTGAGCCATACCTTTCGATAAGCGGCTCATAGATAGCCGGAGAGTTTTCCATCAGCCATTTAGCGCGGCTGTCGCAATCATAGACCTGATACCCTTTAAGCCTCAGAATTCTTGACACCACGCTCTTTCCGGCTCCTATTCCACCTGTAATACCTATCAGCATAATATCCTGTCTTATTGCTTCACAAGTGTATATTCCACCGAGTCGGTATGCAGCTGCGGACTCTGCACATAATCCTCGAAACTATGAATGCGCAAAGGGAGTCGCGAACTGGCATAGTTATAGATGTCATTATAATCCACAGCAACCTCAACAGGCACGACATTCGCATTGAAGAGGCTCATCGGCACGAAATAGGATACCTCCACCCTATTGGGGAAGAGCAGCAGGCTCTCGCCCTGTGGTACGTTGGTGGCATTCACCGTCACCATCTCCTCCTTCCTCACAAGAGGCTCGACAGGAATCTTCACCTTTACCGATGAAGGTACAATCTTCACCGCCGGAATCGGCTGGAGCTGCACGGTCACTTCCGTGGTAGCGTCAAGATTTCTGCGTATGATCGGCTGGGTGTAAACACGTGTGATTGTGTCGAGCTTATCCTCGTAGGAATAAAGGAGCGCCGACCTCTCCATCGGTAAAGCGGCATCACAGATCACCATACCGGGAACTGCAGTCAGGTCCTCTACAACGACGATCGGCACACGCCGTCCTTTCTGCGTGGTGTAGTGCAGATAAAGGGAATCGAGCGAGATACCGATAATCTGGGCGTTGCTACCGAAAGTGTGTTTCACGGCCGAAGTGATGTCTGATTTCGACACCCGGAAAATCCCTTTGTCGGAATAATCGCGGAAGTTGAGCCCCATGCTCGGATGACCGAACAATCCCGATCGCAACATATTGGTGCCTTTGTCACGTATGGTTACATGAAAAGTCTCGGGAGGATCATTGATGAACGTGACAGAGTCCGGCACATCTTGAATCTTCAGTGTGATGTCGCAGGTGCGGGTCACGCTGTCGTTAAGGGTCATGACAAACCAAAAAACTGTGGCAACAACCACACAAGCAAGAAACAGCACAAAATTGTGAAACCCCGAAGAGGCTCTCATTCCGCGCCATTTCGCCTTAATCTGATTTATCTTCTCCCCCATTGACATTTAGTTTTCAGTAAGAAGTTTTCAGTTTTCAGTTATTACTTTATACTTCCTACTTAATACTTAATGCAAAGCATTATTGCTGCTGAGGCATTTCTGCACCAGCGGGGTAAACAGAGCTGCGCTCAACCTTGATTGACACGCCGGGAGCAACCTCCATGAGGATAGTGTTGTCCTTGATCTCTTTGATACGGCCGTGAATACCACCGGCTGTTACTACGCGGTCGCCGTTCTTCATAGCGTCACGCTGTTTTTTCAACTCTTTCTGTTTCTTCTGCTGCGGACGGATCATGAAGAGATAGAAAATCGCGATCATGGCCACGATCATAAGGATTCCTGACCAGTTACCACCGCCATTGGCAGCCTGAAGAAGAATTGTGTTAAGCATATTGATTTAATTTTAATGATTTCAAATTCGGTAGGGACGCGATATATCGCGATCCTCCTTCATACTTTATACTTTATACTTTATACTTTGAAAAAGTAGTACTACTTTTTCAAGAGCACACCCTCTTTCTGCAAATTAGTGATGATCTTCGCAAGAATACCGTTGACAAAACCGCCGCTCTTCGCCGAGCTGTAGCTCTTGGCGATCTCGATATATTCGTTGAGAGAAACGGTAAGTGGAATCTTGGGGAAGTTGAGAATCTCGGCGAGGGCGGTGAGAATGATTACCACGTCCATGAAGGCAAGACGCTCACTTTCCCACAATGCGCGGTCGATCGCATCGTCGACATATCCCTTATAAGTATCCTTGTTTTTCAGTACAGCCTTTATAAGTTCGTTACCGAAACGGGCATCTTCCTCGTCTTTGAATTTCTGAAGGACGGCATGCGTCTTGTCACCCTCTTCAAATTTACGGAAACTCTTGATTGCGAATGTGCCGATAATGTCGAGGTCATCGTTCCAGAAAACGCTCTTATCCTCCATTGTCTCCAGGAAATGCTCGTTGGTAAAGACGATCTTACGGAGGATGATGCGCCATAATTCGGCATCTTCCTTGGGTGTCTCCACCGGATTAGCCGTATATTCCTTATAAATGTCGGACTCAAGCACGGCTTTCAGAAGATTCTCCATCATGACGGGCTCCTCTTTCTCCCATGAGATTTTCTCTTTCTCGATATAGTTTCTGATCTCATCTGAGTTGCGAAGCTCCTTAACCATCGAGTTTTCCACAAATTTCAGATTCGGATTGAGATCTTCGGCTGTGGCGAGATGACGGTAACGGCGTTCGTCAAGCTTGCGCTCCTGCATATCGGTGAGCTCCACCGGGAGCCATAGCAAACGGAAATAAAGTTCGCGGGCTTTATCGAGACTTATTCCGAGAGTCCTGATAGCTTCCTGACCTCCATCTTGCGATGACATGAAATTGGAGAAAGTCTCGTCAAGAAGCGCGCGGGTGCTGTCTACCGCTTTTAGCGTAAAATTCTCTCTGCGCGAAATGATTCTGTTGATTTCAGCATCGGGGAAAATGATAAGGTTGCAGATCTCATTCCATACGGATGAATCTATACCGATTTTGTTCTCCTTGCGATCTTTGAGGAAATTCTTATAAACAGCCGAGTTTTTCACTTTTTCAGCAAGTGAATCCACCACACCCTCAAACTGATAGGGTGTCATACGGTATTTGGCGAGAAGTGATTTGACACTGTCATCAGATTTGATACGTTTGATAAACCGGGTATCCTCCAACGGACGGTCACCACCACGTCTTCCGATTGATTCCGCCACTTTCAGCATCAGCACAAGAAGATCCATGTATAATGAATAAGCAAAGCGCTTTTCTTTGGTTGGAGACTCCGGAAGAGAGGGAAGGGTGAACTGTTTTTCTACGAGCAAGTATGAATACAGAATCTGTATCACCTTGATTCTTATCAATATACGATTTATCATAACTCTTTATGTATCTTTTGCTCTTATTTACCTGACAAAGTTACAACTTTATCCCCAATTTCCCAAATCTATCATTACACCACCGGCATTAGACACCGCGCTGGCGGAGGGCTTCGTAAATCATAACTCCGGCGGCTACGGAGACGTTGAGAGATTCAATCTTTCCGACAATCGGAATTGCGGCAAGTTCATCGCAAATTCTCAGTACATTATCAGATATTCCGACATCCTCACTTCCCATTACTATTGCCGTGGGGGCGGTATAATCCGCCTGAGTGTATGGCGAGGCCCCTTTCTCTGTAGCCGCTACGATATGATAGCCGTTGTCTTTAAGAAATCTGACAGCAGAAAGGGTGTCGCGCTCGCGGCATACGGGAACATGGAAAAGTCCGCCGGCAGAAGTCTTCACCGCGTCAGGGGTGACTGATACGCTGTTTCTTTCCGGAATCACAATCGCATCTGCCCCGGCACAGGCGGCCGTACGCCCTATCGCGCCGAAATTGCGTGTGTCGGTGATACCGTCAAGAACCACAACGAGCGGATTTCTACCCTCTTCATAAAACAGCGGAACGAGATTTTCGAGTTTCTGATATTCCACCGGCGAGAGCAGCGCGATCGCACCCTGATGATTCTTCATCGTGATGCGGTTCAACTTCTCTACAGGCACCCGCTGCATCAATATGTCATACTCCTTGATTTTCGCATAAAGTTCGCGCGCAAGATCTCCGGTGAAATCACGGCGCACGAGCACTTTATCAATACTGCGTCCGGCATCTATAGCTTCGATTATCGCACGGATGCCAAAGATATAATCACTTTTTTCCATTTCTTTTCAATTTTCATTATTTTCCTTCAATAAGGATACGGGCATTTCTGAGGGCCGCATCCTCCACGGTGCTTCCCGACATCATGGCGGCGATCTCCCGTACGCGGTCGTCCCCTTTCAGTTCACTCACGCGCGTAACTGTCCTCGCCTCCTCATCTCGTTTATATACCTTGAAATGCCGGTTACCTTTAGCTGCCACCTGAGGCAGATGCGTAATAGCCATCACCTGCATATCGCGGCTCATCGAACGCATCATAGCACCCATCTTGTCAGCAATCTCACCCGACACACCGGTGTCGATCTCATCGAAGATTACAGTGGGGAGATTCAGGCGTCCGGCAAGCACACCCTTGATGGTGAGCATCAGGCGTGACATCTCACCTCCCGAAGCCATACCGGCAAGGGGAGACGGAGTCTGATTTTTGTTGAATGCACTGAGGAATTCCACTTTATCCTGACCGTTCGGTCCGAGTTTTGCAGGCTCTACGCTTACCTGAAAATTAAGGTTAGGCAATCCGAGCGGACGAGCTGCTTCGGTCACGGCGGCCGAGAACTTTTCGGCGCCTTTAAGACGCGATTCGGTAAGCTCCCGCCCCAGTTCTTTCACCACCGAGGCCATCTGCTTACCCTCTTTTTCAAGTTCGGGAAGTTCTTCGCCTCCGGTCTCTATAGCATCAAGCTGACTCTTGATCTTTTCCATCAGATCCACCAATTCATCGCCGTTCTTCACATTATAATGCTTCATGACGGTGTAATAGTTATTCATGCGGAAAGAGATTTTATCGAGAGCGGCGGGATCAGCCTCCACACCGGAGAGAGCATCGTCGACAGTTTCGTATATATCCTGAAGTTCGATGATTATGCTTTCCAGACGTTCGGGGATTGTCGGAACATTCTCCTCCGCCGTGATCCCCACCAACGAAAGATCCATCTTGTCAGTCTCGCTTCGAGCAGATCTGACAAGGTCTACCGCACCACGGTCGTTCTCACCGAGAACGCTGCGGATGTGAAGCAGCTTCTCGCGGATCTCATCAGCATCGCTGAGCAATTCAAATCTGCGTTCAAGTTCTTCAAGCTCACCACGCTTTGGGTTGAATTCCTTCAGCCCTTCGTACTGATATAGGAGATTATTGCGGTTCTCACGATTGCGTTCAATCTCGGCGCGCAGTCGCTTCACCTTATTGCGGATCTCTACAAAGCGGCCGAACGCTGTGGTGTATCGTGCGCGAAGCTCCTCGTTATCCGAAACAGAATCCACCGTCTCCAGCTGTGCCTCCGTATTTACCAGCCGGGCATTTTCATGTTGCGAATGAATATCGATGAGATGAACGGCAATAGCCGACAACACTGATAATGTCACCGGCACATCGTTTACGAATACTCTTGATCTTCCGTTGACGGCTATTTCCCTGCGGACGATGATTTCATCGGGATTCCAGTCGACATCGTTACGGTTGAAAAATGGTTCGAGAAATGACGGAGGATTGTCAAACAGAGCTTCCACCACCGACTTCGAACCGCCGTCGGCAATGACACGGGAATCAGCTCTGCCCCCCATAAGCAAAGAGAGCGCCCCAAGCATTATAGACTTGCCGGCACCCGTCTCGCCTGTAATTATCGTGAAACCGGGACTGAAATCAAGTTCCAGCCCGTCGATAAGTGCATAATTCCTTATAATCAGTTTCCTAAGCATAAACTTTAATTAATTTCCCTCCGCTCCTTTCTTGATCTTGTCAAGCCGTTCGGACTCTGTGGGATAAATCGGCTGCAGAAGTTCGTAGACAGATTCCCGTTCAGACTGCGGAGCCTTGGAATAAACGTTGACAAGTTCATCGAGTTTGCTGTCTCTGAAAAGCGACAACGCCACCGACATCGGCGCATTATCATATATGGTTTTCAGTTCCTTGAGAGATTCTGTTATCATTGCTCTCCCTTTGTCAGGGCTTGTCACCATCTCGTCGAGTCCTTTGCGGTGATAATCATAAAGGAGGTTGCGGATTCCGCTCGTGTTTGAGTCGGTGAAACTGCTGAGCACGGCTGCACGGTTTTTGTTATCCTCGAATGTGCGCCATCCGATCTCACCCATCGACTGCGCCTGCTGCACCACGGTCTGCGCCTTGTCGTAGAACTGCTGACCACCTTTCGGAGAAAAACTGTCGAAATCTATGGCGAGAAAGAGATAAGCATAATAGTCGAGCAAAGCCGTAAGATTGTTTTCAACAGAATTTTCGTTGAATATCAACGGGTCACCCTCTCTGTAATCAAATTCTACGCGAGTGTCGCGGAAATTGAATAGCGTCGTGGTGTAGGTGCTGTTATACACCGGTCGCGACACCTGCAGCTGGAGCTCACCTTTTATACGGTCGTCGGCATATTCCTTGACAGTGAGAAAAAGACGACATTCAATCTTTTCATTCGGACTGAAAATCGCATTGCTGAACTTTGTCTCGTTCATATAAGTGGATATCGACTCTTTCAGGTTGTCAAACACACTTTTATTAGTGCCCTCTACCGATTGTGAGTTCACCTCTACGTCGCATTTGAGTTCCTGAGCCTTCAGCACCGGAATCCAACCGAAAACGATAAATAATATTGCAATTAATTTTCTCACTCTAAGTTCCTTATTTTTATCTGGCAGCATTCACCCGGCCGATAAAGTCAATTATATCGCGGGCCACTTCCCGCTTACTCTTCAGAGGGTAAGTTTTCTCGGACCCGTCGGCACAGAGAATTGTAATCTTATTGGTATCAGTGCCAAACCCTGCGCCTTTATCCTGTAATGAATTGAGCACCACCGCGTCAAGATTCTTTTTCTTCAGTTTGGCGGCGGCATTCTCATGAGCATGATCTGTCTCAAGAGCAAATCCGATAAACTGCTGCCCATCGCGTTTCTTTGCAGCCAATGTGGCGGCGATGTCGGGATTTTTTACAAGCTTTAAGCTCATATCCTCTACCCCTTCGCGCTTTATTTTGGAGTCGGCACGGCTTTCCGGGCGATAATCTGCCACAGCAGCCGCGAAGATTCCTATGTCTGCTTTGGCAAACGGCTCTTCGCTCGCCTTCAACATTTCTTCGGCACTCTCCACATCTATGCGCCTGATCTTCGGATTATCTGTCTTCAGCGACACAGGCCCACAGATAAGAGTAACGTCGGCTCCGGCATCGGCAAATTCTTCAGCAAGGGCCAACCCCATCTTACCGGTAGAATAATTACCGATAAAACGCACGGGATCAAGCTTTTCGTATGTAGGTCCGGCGGTGATGGCCACTTTCTTACCGGCCATCTTCCGCTCTCCGGCAAAATATTCCTCAATACGGCGGAAAATATTCTCGGGCTCCTCCATACGTCCTTTACCGATGAGATGGCTTGCAAGCTCTCCGGCCGCCGGCTCGATGATTTCCACGCCATCCTGACGCAACAACGCGAGATTACGGGATGTCGAGGGATGCGCCATCATGTCGAGATCCATTGCAGGGGCAATCATAACGTGCTCCTTAGCCGATAGATAAGTTGTGACGAGCATATTGTCGGCAATCCCGTTGGCCATCTTCCCTATCGTAGAGGCAGTGGCGGGAGCTATCACCATGAGATCGGCCCAAAGACCAAGATCGACATGGCTGTGCCATTCGCCGGTGTTGGCAGTGAAAAACTCACTCACCACCGGCTTTCCACTCAATGCGGAGAGCGTAACCGGGGTTATAAATTCTTTTCCCGACGGAGTGATCACCACCTGCACCTCCGCCCCGTTCTTGACGAGCAGACGAAGGAGCGTCACAGATTTATATGCGGCAATCCCCCCGGTGATACCCAAGACTATATGTTTACCCTTAACAGATGATTCCATTAATAATTGCCAAATGATTGTTATTTGACGCGGTCGCGGCATGCCGCGACCCTACTTTATCCTTTATCCTTTATACTTTATACTTCATACTTAATCGTAAGCGCAAGCTTACGATTTTCTGCTTTCGGCATAAAGTACGGTGATGATATCTTTCGTATTCTTGGCAAAGTCACCCTGCATCATCCAGGAATAGAACGAAGGCTCCTTGCGGAACACCTCTTTCACCTTCTTACCCTTATGCTTGCCGAAGTTAAAGGTAGGTTCATCATCGTTGTCAAGCACGATGCGACCCGAGAGGTCCACGTTGCGACCAAGTTTCGAGAATTCAGCCAGGCTTGCAACATCTCCCGCGAGATCATCATAACGGTCGAGCTGACCGAGAAGCACCTCGTAGGTGGCCTGAGTATCTGCCAAAGCGGAGTGGGCATCTTCAAGATTCTTGCCGCAATAGAACTTATAGGCCGCGATGAGGGTGCGCTGCTCCATCTTGTGGAAAATATTCTGCACGTCGATAAAGTTGCGCCCTGTG
Organism: Muribaculaceae bacterium; assembly: GCA_029071345.1. Classification (GTDB taxonomy): domain Bacteria; phylum Bacteroidota; class Bacteroidia; order Bacteroidales; family Muribaculaceae; genus Lepagella. The sequence goes on from JAIEAO010000052.1 coordinate 17,657, forward strand.
ATATCGAAGTTTATACCGGCACGACCGAATTCCTCGATAAGCAACGGCACATCAAACTTATTGCTATTGTAACCCGCAATGTCGGAGTCGGCGAAGATTTCATTAAGAGCCTTAGACACCTGACGGAAGGTAGGCTCGTCCTTAACCATCTCATCCGTGATATGATGAATGGCCGTGGCCCCCTCGGGGATATGCATTTCCGGATTAAGACGGCGCGTTTTCTGCTCGGTAGTGCCGTCGGGAAAAACTTTAATATAGCTTAGTTCCACGATTCGGTCGTGGATTATGTTTGTGCCCGTTGTCTCCAGATCGAAGAAAATCAACGGCCTCTCTAACTTTAATTTCATAACTTTTTATTATATAGGCTTTAGGTTTTAGGCTTTAGGCATTAGTTAATTGAATTTCGGGCGTGCACCCTCAACACAGTCTGCTATCGAAAGTGTCCATAATTCCTAACTCCTAAATCCTAACTCCTAATTATTAAAGTACTTGCATATTATTAAAGTACTTGCATCGGCATCTGGATGATGACGATATTCTGATTATCGGGCTGAATCAACGGGGTGTAAAGACCGGGGCGACCGGGATCGGAGAGTTTGATCACTACGGAATCATCGTGCAGATTATTCAGAATCTCGATCATGAACTGACCGTTGAAACCGATCGTCATAGAATTTCCCTCATAATCGCAGCTTACGCGCTCCTCGGCCGATGTGCCGTAGTCGAGATCCTGAGCGTGAAGGATAACCTCGTTCGGCTGAATTTCGAGGACTACAAGATTCGAACTTTTGGCAGCGAAGATAGAAACGCGACGGAGTGCTGTCAGCAATGACACGCGGTCTACCGTCATCTCAAACGGATTCTCGCTCGGAATCACGCGGTTGTAGTTCGGATAATTTCCGTTGATGAAAAGACATGAGAGAAGATAATCGCCCATCTCGAAGGTGGCCCCCTTTGAGTCGAAATCAATCTTGATATCTCCTTCCTCTTTGCCTATGATTCCTTTGAGGATGTTGGCGGGCTTGGAAGGAAGAATAAATGAGGCCTCGAAGCCGGGCTGAGCCTCAGAGTTGATGTAGCGCACCAGCTTATGAGTGTCGGAGCTTACAAAGGTCACGTCGTTCTCATGAATATCCCAATAAATACCGGTCATGATCGGGCGAACGTTGTCTGCGCTCACGGCAAAGAGGGTGTTTTCCACACCTTTAAGCACCATCGAAGCGGGAAGCATCATCACACGGTGGTTGTCCTCCTGCACACGGCGCGAGGGATACTCGGAGGCATCCACACCCATGAAGTTGAAATGACCGTTAAGGAAGCGGATATCAATTTCCTTAGTGTCATCATTGATATAGAATGTGAGGGGCTGCGAGGATATCTCTTTCGTAATCTCCAGCAGTCGCTTGGCCGACACGGCGATCGCTCCGTCACCTTCGCTTTCGGTGATGGCCATAAAAGCTGTCATCACGTTCTCCTGATCGCTGCCCGTGATACTCAGACGGTCGCCCTCCACCTTGAGCAAGAAATTATCAAGGATCGACAACGCATTTTTTGCGTTAATCACTTTGCTTACAGCTGATAATTGCTGCTGGAATAACTTTCCCTCTACATTAAATTTCATATTGTATGCTTATTTATTTTATTCTAATCCAACGAAACCGCAATTGTTAACTATTAACCATTAACTACTAATCATTAACCATTAACCAACGATGCGGATTACTTCAATTTGCAAATATAGTAAATTTGGCGTGATATGCAAACTTTCACCCGAATTTACTTTGAAAAATTACAAAAGAAAGCCCTCTCGGAGAGCTCCGGGAGGGCGTAAGGTTTGCAAAGGGATTGATATTACATTTTCAACAAAGAAGATCCGTTGTCCGAATTGTTGAGCGAACGTTTCGACGAGCGGAATATCGAGCCGAAATCTGTGGAATAGCTGACTGACAAAACCACCATGTTGGCGTTATCCTTGATGTAGCGCTCCTTAACGTAAGGATTAACATTCGAGTATCCCCATGATGGATACTTACTTCCCTTTTTCTCGAACATATACATCCAGCTTGCCCCAAATGTCCAATGCTTATTAGGTTGGTATTCAAAGCTTAACACATTTCCGTTTTCTTCTCTACCCACATAATGCCCGCTCATGTATTTGCCCGGAATCTTTTGCCAGTAAGAGATTGTGTAGGGTCCTTTATTCCACCACAAGGAGAAGTTGGCACTGAATGTCGTGAGATTATGACACCAGTTCTGCCCCATGATCTCATAATGCTCCGTTGATAAGCTTACGTTAGCTCCGAAACCATAAATATCACTTATTTTCAGATTGAGACTTCCCCCTGCATACCACATTCTGCGTGCATTCACGGTTTGTGAGAGAAACATCTTATCGCCAATATAGAACATATCGCTCAATGTGCAATCCTTGATGTCATTATAAGTCATAAAGAGAGATGCACTGAACTTCTTATACCTATAAGAAGGCATCAGCTGATAGAGAAATCTTTGCGAAACTTTGAGATCGGGATTACCGTTTGAAATCAGATAAGGCGACTGCTGCTGCGGGTAATCGGTAAGAGCTGAAAGTGAGGGGATACTGGGTGAGTATTGGAAAGCTCCCGACATATTCCATTGCTGCGATATATTCCATGAAAACTGCGCGGTTGTAAGATTCCTGACAAAGTGACGCTTGTTGAGGTCATTCTTAATCCAATAAAGTTTCGCACCCGTGGCAACGGAGAAGTAAACCTTACCCACTTGCTGACCTAAACGGGCGTAAATGTAGTTATTATTCTCTGTCAGCACAGGCTTATAACCGGTTGTAAGATAAGTGTTGGTGCTATGAGAGAGTGTATTTTGATAACCGGCAGAAAGTGAAGTTTTATCGCTGAACTGATGGATGTAGCTTATCTCGCTGATGAGAGAACGGCGACGGCTGTCAACGTCCATTATATAGTCAGATGTAGCACCATCGGCATAGAAATACTTATTGGTGCGACGGTAATCGCTCGAACTCAACGTGCCGACCATCTCCACCTCCAGTGCGTTCTTGTCATTGAAATCTCGTTTGAAGAATAAATCGAGAGAGGGCGCGAGATCCTTGCTTCTTGACACATTCTCGTTCTTATATTCCCCGAGATAGGAGTCGATGGTAGTAGCATCCGAACTACGCTTGTCTGCGCCCGGATTGATCCGGAAGGTGGCCGAAAACAGAGTGTTGAGATTAGGGCTGTAATCGTATTTGAGGCTGATATTATGATAATAATAGTAGAACGGGGCGCGGTCATGCGATTCAAGATCTACCCGGAAATCGTCACCGATATAACTCTCAGTGGAATTATCATACACATCCTGATAATTTCGCCACGAAGGGTTATATTGTAATGTAAACTGCGATGGCCCTTGATGGTACGATCCCCTTATGTTGCCGTCAACAAAAGTTGTAGTGACCGCACTCCGACCCCATAGATATATCTGTCCGCCGTCGTTACGTTTCTTAAGCGTTATACTCAAAAATCCGCTGTTGCCCCGGTCGGCATATCGGGCCGGGGTGATTCTTGAAAATTCAATCTTCGCGATATCTTTTGGCTGCAGGGCATTTAAATCATCAATGGTCGATGGAATACCGTTGATGAGAATTACCGGTGTACCGCCGTCGACCGACAGAGACCTGTTGATCGGATTGGCCTCAAGACCGGCAAGCGGCAGCTTCTGAAAGAGGCTGATGGCCGTTGAGGAAGCCCTGACATCTGAACCCGCGGGGAAGATTATGGTGCGTCCCTTGGCATCCGTCATTGAGGAGGCTGAAACCTCCAACTCTTTCAGTGTCACACCTTCCGACAGATAAACTGTGCCGACATTGACGTTTTTGTCAGATTCTATTACGATATCCGTGGAATTAAACCCTGGCATCGAAATCTCGAGCATCAGTTTTGACTTGATGCCGGTCGAGATTTCAAACGCTCCCCTATCGTCGGTAGTGACACCATCGATAAACTGACCGCCGGACATCAGCCGGCATGTAGCGCCGACAACTGCGGTTGAGTCACTATCCGAGCGCACTTCTCCCTGAATGGTCCTTGCAGAGATCGTGGTTACGGAAAAGAGTATAGCCAAAGCTATAGTGGTTAAACGTTTCATAAGAATTCCTTTTAATAGTTTATAGTGTCAACATACCGCTACTTAATACTTCCCAGACATTGTTTAAGCAATGTATTAAGTACCGTCTCCGAGTATTCTTTATCTGCAATCATACCCTTCAATATTTCCCCGATAGTCTCTTTATCTGCTTGCGTCACATCGGGATATTGTGAGATATCTCTAATAGCTTTATAGGCGTTTGATGCGAGAGCTATTCTTGTCTGCGTGGAGGCAGAACTCATCCCCTGTAAATACGACATTACCCGGTCAAACCATGTTTTTTTAGTATTATTTTGAGTGTTACCCCTATTATTATAAGTGCCGTTTGACCAATTGCTAATTATTTCATTCTCTTTTTCCTTTTCAAGTTGTTGCCGATACATCAATGTCGTGGCATATGTGATAATGAGTCGGCCTACAAATTTACCATCCGTTTCATTGTAAGTCATGGCATAGGCATATCTGTGTATACCGTCCGGATCCTCGCTCTGCGGAGCGAGAAACAACGATGTTATATATTCACAATCAGCCGGATAATTCAATCTGAGTTTCCCTCTTCCATTACCTACTGCCAGACTCTCCTCTTTGTTGACATTCCTATAATTGCCCCGGCTGATGTCATATGCCTTTTCAGCTTCATTCTCAAATGCCGAATACACATCTTTGATAAGTTTTGCTTTGCTTGCAGGTAGCTCAAAACTATAAACATCACATTGGCCGGTTTTCTTGCCTGTAGAGGGGTCTTTGTCAAGAGACAAATTCTCTATGACTTTCGCTTCCGGACATTTTATTATGGCATCAAATGCCGATTTGATGGAGTTCTGTGCCCCGGCGGTAATCGGTATAAACACGAGCATTAGGCTTAAAAGCCTGCTAATGGAAATATTCATATCTTGTGAGTCTTTTATTCTTGTGAATTTTAATTATTGGGGTGTCACTCTTGCTATCAAATTTTCAAGCTCCGGATCTTGCAATCCGGCTGCATCCAGAATAGCCGCAAGGTTGGCATACTCTTCCTGATAAATTTCAGCCGTCTGCATCGCCAGGTCATTATCAATCCTCGCTTGCTGAATCCGCAGATACTCATCTATGTCTACTTCGTTAATATCTTGAGTCTCTTCTGAAGTGATTGATTGCGATTCATTAACTTCCTCTTTCGCACACTGCTGTTCCCGCCCCACCGAATGTTTTCTACGGATCGCCGGAGCTTTTTCCGGTTCCTCTTTTATCTCTGCTGCCACATGGTTATACGATTTCACAGGAGATGCGTTCAATTTCGTGGATGGTTCGACCTTGGCTATCGCAGGAGTCTGATCGCCTGAAAAGACTTTGTCGATTATTCTGACTGCGATACCCGAGAAGATGATCACACCTAAAAATATAGCTGCCACACGCATTACCCAGCGCATCCGTGCGGGCTTCCGCCTTAGGCGCGGACGGAATCTTTCCCATTCCGCTTTCATATCCAATTCCGGCTGACGGATACACGCGCTCCTCAAAGCTGCGGATGCGTCATATATCTCCCGCAGCTCATCATCATGCATAAGCAGAGCTAATTCCTCCTCCGTCAGGGAGGACGGGGCGTCGAGCATCTTCGCTATCAATATTTCTTTCTGTTCTTCGGTCATGATTTACCGGTTTTGAAATGGTTTCTTAATTTTTTCAGTGCCGAGACAATGTTCTTGTTGACGGCCGCTACTGAGACTCCAAGATTCTCCGACGCATCTTTATAGCTCAAGCCTTCGGTGTAAATCCGGTCTACCACTTCTCGTTCACGGGGCGTAAGCAGATTTTCCACAGCCAACATTACCTCATCATTGCGCCGGTCGGTTGCATAATCATCAGGCGGCGCGTCGAGCACCATCTTTTGATGCACTTTCTCACGAATGTCGAGCATTCTCAGCCTGTTCAGGCACACGTTGCGCACAGTTCTTATGAGAAATGCCTCCGGATTATCGGGCCGGATATTCGACTCCCAGAGTTTGAGAAACACCTCCTGGACCACATCGCGGGCCTCATCCTCCTTATGAAGCAGGCTTACGGCCAACCTCATCGAAGGGGGATAGCATCGCATGTAGAGGGTTTCAAACTCTTCGGTAGAATATTCCATTCTCAGTTTACTTTATATAGTAGACACCTGAACTTACCGATTTCATTACCCCAAGTTAATATATTTTTGTAAAATTTTGACAGCTACTTCCAAAATTTATAAGGAAAAGTTTATTCGCCACGTTTAATTAATATGAAAAGTTCGAGGAAAATTGTCGTTGCCTGCGATTCGTTCAAGGGCTCGCTCACAAGCATAGAGGCGGGAGAAGCCGTAGCTGAGGGAGTACGCGGTGCCCTACCCGACTGTGAAGTTATTGTCATCCCCGTAGGCGATGGGGGCGAGGGCACTATGGAGGCCATCACCCGCGCTAATAATGGTGAAATCGTGTGCTGTGACGTGACAGGTCCGATGGGCGAAATGGTTACAGCTTCTTACGGTATCTTCGGCGACACTGCCGTAATCGAGATGGCCGAAGCAAGCGGCCTTACCCTCGTTAGCCCTGAAAAGCGCAACCCGATGCGGGCAACCACATACGGCACAGGACAACTGATCTTAGACGCAATCAAACGAGATTGCCGCAATTTTTTAATCGGAATCGGAGGGAGCGCCACTAACGATGGCGGAACAGCTATGCTTCGCGCCTTGGGTTACAGATTCCTCGATGCAGATGGGAACGAAATCACAAACAATATCGCCGACCTCGGAAATCTTGCAAGCATCGACGACTCCAACATAATCCCCGAACTTCGGAAATGCAGTTTCACAGCTGCCTGCGACGTCGACACGCCTCTGACCGGACCTAAAGGTGCCACTTACGTTTTCGGTCCGCAGAAAGGTGCTACACCCGATATGCTTCCAATCCTCGACAATGCCCTGACCCGCTTAGCCGCAGTAGCGGAGGTTTCCAACCTCCGTAATACTCTTGCCTCCAATGCAGTGGCGAAGGTTTCCAACCTCCGTAGCCCGTTAGCCGACATCCCCGGCAGCGGAGCCGGAGGAGGCATGGGCTTTGCCCTCCTCGCCTTTCTCAAAGCTTCGTTGAAACCGGGGATAGATATGGTGCTTGACGCAATAGATTTTGACAGGAAGATAGATGGCGCATCCTTGATAATCACCGGCGAAGGACGGCTCGACCGCCAGACCATCATGGGCAAAACACCCTTCGGAATCCTCAACCGGGCCTTAAAACGCGGCATCCCCGTAATTGCCATCGGCGGCTCGGTAGACACCGCTGCCCTCCCCCTGCTGAAAAAAGCCGGCTTCACCGAAGTCCTGACCGCCACCCCCGCCGACCAACCCTTATCCCAAGCCATGCTCCCCGCCACAGCCCGAGCCAACCTCAAATACGCGATAATTACCCATCTAAACCCAAGGCCTTAATATCTTTTCCTGTATGATTTGACGCGATTGCTTCCTCAGTGTTGAGAGCTTTAGCTCTCAAAAATATTGCGGTGCGAACGAAGTGAGCATATTTTGCCAATGCGGGCGCAGTAACGCCGGCACTCCGTGACGGCGCTTTTTCTCGCAGCCACGGAGTGTCTTCGCTACTATGCGCGATTTATCGCGCCCCCCACTTATTACTTATTACTTATTACTTATTACTTATTACTTATTACTTATTACTTATTACTTTTCGTTTAGCGGAATTCCGCTAAACGAAAACTCCCGCCTGAACTGAATCAGACGGGAGCTTTTGAATCAATATGGTTGGATTAATCCTCTTTCTCAGCGACAACCTCAACCTCGATCTCCTGCTCAACTTCCTTGTGGAATTTAACAGTTGCAGTGTGAACACCAACAGTCTTGATAGTGTCCTTGAGGTTGATGATCTTGCGGTCGATCTCGTGACCGAGTTTTGCAAGAGCCTCAGAAATCTGAGCAGCACCTACAGAGCCGTAGATTGTGCCATTTGCACCGGTCTTTGCAGAGATAGTGAGCTTAACACCTTCGATAGCTGCAGCAGCTGCTTTGGCATCTTCGATGATTTTAGCGATTTTGTGAGCTTTCTGCTTCTGATCTTCAGCGAGTTGCTTGAGAGCGGCCTTAGATGCGATGATGGCAAGACCCTGAGGGATAAGGTAGTTACGGCCGTAACCGTCTTTTACCTCAACAACATCATCCTTATAACCTAAGCTGGCTACATTCTCTTTGAGTATAATTTTCATTTCTTGTTGCTTTTATCAGGTTAAAAAAATGATTACTTCATCAAGTCGGTTACATAGGGAAGGAGTGCAAGATGACGTGCACGCTTCACAGCCTGAGCCACTCTTCTCTGGAATTTCAGTGAAGTTCCGGTGATGCGACGGGGAAGGATCTTACCCTGCTCGTTGAGGAATTTCTTGAGGAACTCAGGATCCTTGTAATCGATATATTTGATACCGCTGCGTTTGAAACGGCAGTATTTTTTCTTCTTAGTATCTACTGTAAGGGGAGTAAGATAACGGATTTCGTTGTTTGCTGCCATGATTATGCCTCCTTAGTTTCTGCTGCGGCGGGAGCCTCAGCGGGTTTCTCATTTGCTTTGTTTGCTTTCAGCGTGCGACGTTTCTCTGCGTATGCTGCCGCATATTTGTCAAGACGGAAAGTCAAGAAGCGGATCACGCGCTCATCGCGACGGAAGGCAGTCTCAAGTTTCTTAACGATTGTGGGCTCTGCATCGAACTCTACCAGAACATAGAAGCCTGTTGATTTCTTCTGGATAGGATAAGCGAGCTTCTTCAAACCCCAAAGCTCTTCATTGACGATCTCGGCACCGTTGTCCTTAAGAACGCCATTGAATTTTTCTACCGCTTCCTTCATCTGATCATCAGACAAAACGGGAGTTAAAATGAAAACGGTCTCGTAATGATTCATACGTTTTTGTAAATAATAATTGATAATTTTTTCTTTATGATTTCCGCACGAAGCGCACTCCACACGAAAACCGGCGCAAAGTTACAAAAAATTTCTCATCCAGCCAAATCCTCAGCTTTTTATCCCATATTTTATTGTAATTATCGGTGGTAATTAATTTTCCGTTGGGAAATTCCACATTAATTTTATATTTTTGCGCATCAATCCTTGCACAATATCAATTTAATTAATAACGATAACAATATCTAAAATTTAGAATTATGATAAGCAACAAGCTTCAGGACGCAATAAATGCGCAGATCAATGCCGAGTTCTGGTCGGCATATCTCTATCTCTCAATGTCTATGCACTTCGAACATGAGGGTCATGCTGGTATCGCCAACTGGTTCCGCATCCAGTTCCGCGAGGAGCAGGCTCATGCCGAGATTTTCATGAATTACCTCAACAGCCGTGGCGGTCAGGTGATCCTCGCCCCTATCGCCGAAGTGCCCACAAAATGGGAAACTCCCCTCGCCGCTTTCGCCAACACTCTGGAGCATGAGGAGAAGGTGACTTCTCTGATCAACAACCTTTACGCTCTCGCCGTTGAGGAGAAGGATTACGCCACTTGCAGCAAGCTCGACTGGTTCATCACCGAGCAGGTTGAGGAGGAAGAGACTGCACGCGGCCTTATCGACCAGCTGAAACTTATAGGCGACAACGGCCTCGCCCTCTACACCTTCAATCAGGAACTGGCTACACGCACATACGTTGTTCCCGCTCCTCTTGCCACCACTAAATAATTGGAATATCACTCTTATCTATCGCGCATAATTATGCGCGATAGATTCATTTGTAGCGAAAGATATTAATTTGTCTATCGTGTGCGCAGCTTGCTGCGCTTCTGAAAACTGAAAACCGAAAACTGAAAACTTATAACCAAAACATGAAAAAACTCTTGACCGGAGCTGCGCTCGTAGCGTTGGGCTCTATGACGGCCGTGGCATGGGAGGCTCCTACGATGGGATGGAGCTCATGGAATGCTTACGGTCACCGCATCAACGAAGATATAATCAAATCGCAGGCCGCAGCCATGGCCGCAAACGGACTGAAGGATGCCGGTTATATTTACCTCAACATAGATGACGGTGCTTTTAAAGGACGCGATGCCAACGGCAATCTCGTGATCCATCCCGAGCGTTTCCCCAACGGGATGAAAACCGTGGTCGACTATATCCACGGTCTCGGACTCAAAGCCGGAACATATTCCGATGCCGGATACAACACCTGCGCCTCATTTCACGGCGGGGATGTCGATGGCCTCGGCACCGGACTCTACAAGCACGACACTCAAGATATCAATTTCCTCTTTAAGGATCTCGGCTTCGATTTCATTAAGGTGGATTTCTGCGGCGGCGACCCAATTCACAATGCCGACGGTCTCGACCTCGACGAACGCGAACGTTACACCGCCATCGGCGAAGCCATCAAGGCCACCGGGCGCACCGATATCCGTTACAACCTATGCCGCTGGGCCTACCCCGGCACATGGGCCAACGATATAGCCACATCCTGGCGCACCACCGAGGATATTTACCTCGGATGGGAATCCGTGCGCGGCATCATAGCCCAGAACCTCTATCTCTCGGCCTACGCCCGTAATGGCGGCTTCAACGACATGGATATGCTTGAAGTGGGCCGAGGAATGTCAGCCGAGGAGGATAAGACACACTTCGGGATGTGGTGCATGATGTCCTCCCCCCTGCTCATCGGATGCGACGTCACAACCATAGACGACAAGATCCTCGCGCTCCTCACAAACCCCGAGCTCGTTGCGCTCAATCAAGACCCGTTGGCTCTGCAGGCCTACGTCGTGTCGAAGCAGAAAGGTGTCTACACTTTGGTTAAAGACGTGGAGACGCTTCACGGCCTCACCCGCGCCGTCGCATTCTATAATCCTACCGATGCCGAGCGAACCGTCTCTCTCGATTTCTTCGACATCAACCTCGGCGGCAACGTGAAGGCGCGCGACCTTTTCGAGCGCAAGGATATCGGCATTTTTAACGGCTCTATGACAGCAACCGTTCCCGCTCACGGCACGCGCATCTATAGACTCGAAGCCACGGAGCGTTACGAACGTCACCTTTACGAGGCCGAGACCGCTTGGCTCTCCGCTTATCAGGAATTGGAGAACAATCAGGTGGTACATTCCGGCATCTACGAGGAGAACGACGCCATGTCGGGCGGTGCAAAAGCCGGATGGCTCGGTATGCGATCTGATAATGACCTAATCTGGAGAGATGTCTATTCCGAAAACGGCGGTGAATACGAACTCACTATCGCGTTCATCTCCGGCACCGACCGCAACTTCATCCTTGAAGTCAACGGCGAGGCCGTCAAGACCATCAACGGCAACTCGGGCGGCTGGGATATGGTAGGCACAGCTATCACCAACGTCACCCTCAAACCCGGCGACAACACCGTGCGCCTTTACACCACCGCTAACGACTGGATGCCCGACATCGACTATATGCAGATCGTGCGCGCAGGTTCGTTAGAGGTATACGCTCACAAGTTGGCAGCTACCATCGAGCGCGCAAAACGCATAGACTCTGCGCGCCTACCGAAGGCTTTTGCAAGCCAACTTGCAGCAGCCATCACAGCAGCCGGTAATCCCTGCACCTCCGCAGAACAGTATCTCGCAGCCATAGAAACTTTAGAAAAAGTAATCGCCAAAATGGAAGCCGCTTCGCTCTCTTACGCGGACTACCTCTCGATGCGCTCGGGGGCGGCCACAAATGCCGAAGCCACAGCCGAGTGCGCGTCGCTCACCACGCTGCGCAACGCCATCCGGACCTGCGACGCAGCCGTTGATGCCGCAGCTGACACCGAGACCATTACCAACCAGACTACGGCATTAGCCACGGCCATCAAGAATTTCTTACACTCCTCCGACACCGAACTTCTTCCCGGCGCCCACTGGGATGTGACACTACTAATCGAAAACCCTACATTTGACACCGACAACCACGGTTGGACCGGGGCGCCCGTATGGGGTGAGGGTTGTGCCGAATACTGGAACCGCACCTTCGCCGTTTCGCAGACACTCACCGGCCTGAAACCCGGTAATTATGCAGCCAAAGTCAATGCCCTCTACCGCTCGAAAGAGAACGATGGCGGGGCTGCCTACAAAGGTAAATGGGAAGTGATTCCGGCCTGTTTCTTTGCCGGCGATGCCGAAGCGAGACTGACTTCGCTTTACGCACACCCCGTAGCAGACCACGACGATCTCGCCGACAACCTCAGCGGAACCCATGTGAAGAACGGCTATGTCAACTCAATGTACGGAGCCTCACGCGCCTTCGCCCTCGACCTTTACAAGAACCGACTTGAGACAAAGGTGGGCGACGACGGCCAGCTCACCATCGGACTCCGATGCGATCGTCAGGTCTACGACTGCTGGTGCTGCTTCGACAACTTCCGCCTCTTCTACTACGGCACCACCCCCGCCGGCGT
>JAIEAO010000053.1 GCA_029071345.1 Muribaculaceae bacterium
GATATGAGTGTTGGTGAGTTTTTCAAATTCCCTGTCAGCGAAATACTCTTTCAGTTCTTCCGGATAGAAACCGAACTTGGTCTCCTCCTTAGCGACATGAACCTGCATCAGCACTCGGCTCGTCACACCTTTTTTGCGCGATTCGGCGTCTATAAGATCGATAAGTTTTCTGGAATCCACACTCTCGATCATCGCCACATGGCCGACAAGCTGCTTGACCTTGTTGGTCTGCAGATGGCCGATGAAATGCCACTGTATATCTTCTGGAAGCTGTGGAATTTTCTCCAATAACTCCTGCACACGGCTCTCACCGAAAAGTCGCTGTCCGGCATCGTATGCTTCCCGGATCATCGCGGCAGGGTGGAATTTGGAGACCGCCACTAAGCGGACCCCGGCAGGAATCTCCTCATTTAATTTCTCGATCTCTTCAGCTACCATCTGCTCCGGAGTTAAGCGTTAGCCTAATTTTGCGGGATACACATCCATCAGCATGGTCTCGGTGATGGAAGCGATTTCGAAATCTCCCATAGTGCCTTTCATTCCTTCGAGAAAATTCTTCAGCGCATCCTCAAAGTCCGAAGCCTGAACCAGGATGAGGGTCGCTGTCTTTTTCTCGGTTCCCGATTTTTCGTCGAGTGTGATGAAATTCACCTTCACCTGATAATAGCGGTCGCCACTTTCATTGAAAAAGATCTCCGAAATCTTTGTCTTCTTCTCTGATGATATTGAATATTCTCCGGAGATAAAAGGTTTCATTTCCTCCATGATGCGGGCTTCCGCCTCCGTGAATGTCAATGCGTCGACAAGGTAAGGCTCGTTAACCTTTTTCACCATGCCGTTTTCCATCATTTTGTCATATCTGACTTTACATTCAAACCAAAGTGCCATTATGTCTAATATTTTTGATGGGTTCTTTATAATTAGCACACCTCCCCTTTCTAAGGTTAATTTCGTGTGCAATGCAAAGTTAATCAAAAATTCGCACGAATATTATATTTAATTTAATTTTTTCATTAAATTTGTGGGAGAGAATAAACTTTGTCCTCTCCCCGAAGCATATCAAACCCGAAATTAAACCGTTTCCAGGCCATGAATATCATTAATTCTATACATTGCGGTCTCAGAAAAGTCTGGATGTTCTATTATACGGGCTTCCGGGAGATGACCGTCGGCAGAACGTTATGGCTCATAATCCTCGTGAAGCTTTTCATATTCTTTGTGGTAATGAAACTTCTATTCTTCCCCAATTTCCTCTCTACCAACTTCGACAATGACAAGGATCGCGCCGACCACGTCCGCCACGAGCTCACTTCACGCTAAGCGAGCTTAGCGTGAAAAGTATAAAGTATAAAGTATTATATATCAGATTGTGTTGAGGGCGCAAGCCCGAAAAATCTAAAGCCTAATGCCTAACGCCTAAAACCTAAAAAAACAATATAAACTATGTCAGATTTAACTACTATTGTCGATTGGTCAAGACTCCAATTTGCAGTTACGGCCATCTACCATTGGCTCTTCGTACCGCTGACACTTGGATTGTCAGTGATGGTAGCGATCATGGAGAGCATCTATCTAAAGACCAAAGCCGAAAAATGGCTTCAGACCACCAAGTTCTGGATGCGCCTGTTTGGCATAAACTTCGCCATCGGTGTCGCCACCGGCATCATTCTCGAATTTGAGTTCGGCACAAACTGGAGCAATTATTCATGGTTTGTGGGTGACATTTTCGGCGCACCGCTTGCTATCGAAGGCATTCTGGCCTTCTTCATGGAATCCACGTTTGTGGCCGTGATGTTCTTCGGTTGGAACAAGGTCAGCCCGAAATTCCACCTTGCCGCCACATGGCTGACCGCCATAGGCGCCACCATCTCCTCGCTCTGGATTCTCGTGGCAAACGCATGGATGCAGTATCCCGTAGGCATGGAATTCGATCCCGATCAGATGAGAAACGTGATGGACAACTTCTGGTCGCTCTTCTCCGGAATCGCCATCAACAAGTTCTTCCATGCCGTTCTCAGCGGCTGGGCTCTCGCCGGCGTCTTCGTAATCGGCGTCAGCTGCTGGTTCCTCTGGAAGAAACGCAATGTCGACTTCGCCATCCGCTCCATCAAGGTCGGCGCATGGTTTGGTCTCGCGGGTATGTTGCTGACAATGTATACCGGCGACGGTTCGGCAGTTGAGGTTACAAAACATCAGCCGATGAAGCTCGCAGCAATGGAAGGTCTATATCACGGACATGAGGGTCAGAGCCTCGCAGCTGTGGCTGTGCTCAATCCCAATAAAGATTGGAACAACGATGAGGACGAATATCTTTTTGAAATCGCAATCCCCAACGGTCTTTCAATCCTTGGCCGTCACGACATGAACGCCTTTATCCCCGGTATCACAGACATCATCAACGGTGTTGACATCGACGAGAATGGCGACACCATCAATACCGTCTCCTATCAGGACCGTATAGCTATGGGTAAACTCGCCCAGCAGGCTCTTAAAAACTACGGCGAGGCAAGAGAAGCAGGTGATTCAGCAGCGATGACCACCGCCCTCACTACTCTTAAAGAAAACTACCGCTTCTTCGGATACGGATATTTCAAATCAGTTGACGAAGCTATTCCGCCGGTCGGCCTTACGTTCACCATGTTCCGCGTCATGGTCATCCTGGGATCTTACTTTCTGGCATTCTTCGTAATCGTTCTCTTCCTCGTTTACCGCACCACACTCATGCAGAAGAACGCCTGGATTCAGTGGATCGCAATGGCGAGCGTGCCATTCATGTGGATATGTTCAGAGGCAGGTTGGGCAGTAGCCGAGGTCGGTCGTCAGCCCTGGACTGTTCAGGATCTTCTCCCGACCATAGCATCTGTATCGGCAGTGCCCGCTACTTCGGTGATGGTGACTTTCTGGCTTTTCGCCCTTATCTTCACAGTGCTTTTGGTTGCCGAGGTCAGCATCATGTGCCGTCAGATCAGCAAAGCTTCCAAAACCACTATCGCTTAAATCAGAAATCAGCGAGTTTAATTAAACATTACTCATTCAACATTAAACATTAAAATACATGACACTCGAATATCTTCAGAATTACTGGTGGCTGCTGGTTTCCGTATTAGGGGGAATACTGGTATTCCTGCTCTTCGTGCAGGGAGGTCAGTCGATGTTGCTCAATGCCGGCTCTGATCTGCGACGCGACCTTATAGTGAACTCTATGGGAAGCAAATGGGAGCTTACTTTCACCACACTCGTCACTTTCGGTGGCGCAGCATTTGCATCCTTCCCACTCTTCTATTCCACAAGCTTCGGCGGGGCCTACTGGCTTTGGATTCTCATACTCTTCAGCTTCGTGGTTCAAGCCGTGAGCTATGAATTCCGTCGCAAGAAAGGTAACCTTTACGGAACACGCACTTACGACATCTTCCTCTTCCTCAACGGCTGCGTAGGCTGTATCCTTCTGGGCGTTGCCGTTTCTATGTTCTTCTTCGGCGCTGAATTCACCGTAAACAAAGGAAACCTTCTCATCGGTTCGGCTCCCGTAATTTCGCAGTGGGCTCCCACTCATGGCTTCGAGGCTATCTTCAATTGGAAGAACCTCATCCTCGGCGTGGCTGTTCTCTTCCTCGCCCGCACTCAGGCCTGCCTCTACATGATGAACAACATCGCCGACGACGAGGATTTCTTCAAGACTCTCAAGGTGAAGGCACTCATCAACGGCGGCATCTTCGTTGTCTTCTTCCTCTGGTTCCTCGCCATGCTTCTTACAGCCACTGGCTATACCGTTATCTCAGACGGCATCCGCACCACAGAGGTAATCGAGACTCCTTTCAAATACTTCCACAACTATGTCGAGATGTGGTGGGCAGGTGTGACTCTCCTTCTCGGCGTTGTCCTCGTGCTTTTCGGCTGGGGCAAGGCTTGCTTCTGCAACCATTACACCAAAGGTATCTGGTTTACAGGCATCGGTACATTCCTCGTAGTCGCTTCCCTCTTCTGGGTAGCCGGTTACAACGACACCGCTTTCTATCCTTCGCTGATGAATCCGATGGACTCACTCACCATCCGCAACGCATCATCATCTAAGTTCACTCTCGAGGTGATGAGCTATGTTTCTATCCTCATCCCGTTTGTGCTCGGATATATCGCTTACGTTTGGTACAGCATGGATAAGAAAAAACTCACTCCCGAGGAGCTGGAAAAGACTGATCACAAATATTGATAGCCTGTCAAGTTTGTAATCTCACATTAAAATATTAATTTTGTAAGGAGATGCGTTGCGGAATCAACCCCGGCGCATCTCCTTAACTATACACCATATCGGAACTATAATACTATATCTGACAGAATAATGGAAGCACAGATTCAACCCGCTGCTCCCTCGGTCAAGACACCACTCTGGCGCATTTTCGCCTCTTTCTTCAAGATCGGGGCATTCACGTTCGGAGGGGGCTGGGCCATGATTTCGATTATCGAGAGGGAGATTGTAGATAAATACCACTGGATCGAGCGTGATGATTTCCTCGACCTTCTCGCCATAGCGCAGAGCCTTCCGGGAATCCTCGCCGTTAATATTGCGACAGCTGTGGGCGATAAACTGAGGGGCACACGCGGCAGCATCATCGCCTCGCTCGGCACAATCCTCCCCTCTTTCCTTATCATCCTCGCAATCGCTATTTTCCTCACTCCGGATATGATTAAGAACAACCGCGTGATCTCATCCATCTTCATGGGGATCCGTCCTGCCGTTGTCGCACTCATCATCGCCCCGGTCCTAACTTCGGCAAAGGCAGCCAAACTCACATGGAAGACAGTCTGGATACCCCTTGTGGTGGCATTGCTCATATCCTTGGACCAAGGATTGATCTCCAACCCGATCCTCTACATCATCCTCGGAGGTGTCGGTGGTTTCCTCCTCTGGTGGCTGCCTCGCCGAAAATTAAATAGAAGATAAATTTAGTTTTCAGTTTTCAGATATAAGTTTTCAGTTTTTAAAGGCTGATTACTTTCTTCTGAAAATTGAAAACCGAAAACTGAAACCCCTATGTCAATATACTGGAAACTTATCTGGGCATACCTGAAAATCGGAATCTTCGGCTTCGGAGGTGGATATGCCATGCTTTCATTGGTTGAAAAATCAGTGGTAGGTCCCGGGTGGATCACCGAAACCATGTTTACCGATATTGTCGCAATCTCACAGATGACCCCCGGGCCTATCGGTATCAACTCCGCAACCTATATCGGCTTCGTGGCACCCGGAAGCGTAAACCCGGAACTCAACAGCGTAGGGTGGGGACTTTTAGGCTCCATATTAGCTACACTGGCTGTGACTATACCGAGTTTTATTCTCGTGCTCTATAGTGCGCACTTCATCCGCCGACACAACGAAAGCGGGGCTGTAAAGGCTGTATTCTCCGGGTTGCGCCCTGTGGTTGTCGGACTTATTGCATCAGCAGCCATAATGCTGATGAACGTAGCAAACTTCAACCCCAACGGCATCTCATCGCAGCTTTGGACCAACATCGCCATTTGTGCCGCAGCTTTCTGTTTAGCCTATTTCCCGATCAAACTCGGAAAAAAGAAAATAAAGATTCACCCAATCCTGATTATCATAGCAGCCGGTTTGGCAGGCTTCTTACTTTATTATTAATTTTTTGAGCATTGCAAATTCGAAACCTGTAGGGACGCGATATATCGCGTCCGCAGCGTAAGTTTGATAAATTATTATGCCGATATGGACGCGATATATCGCGTCCCTACGTTTTAATAGCCTATCAAGATTATGTATTAAAATTCATATTGATATTTATGGAAAATATTGAGGAGAAATATAAGGAATCATTGGAATATCTGTTTGCGCAACTGCCGATGTTCTCGCGCGTAGGAGCAGCTGCATACAAACCCGGATTGGAACGGACCGAGGCTCTCGATGACCTTTTCGGGAATCCACACCGCAAATTCCGATCAATCCATGTGGCCGGAACCAACGGCAAAGGGAGCACGTCTCACCTTCTGGCCTCCGTGCTCCAGGCTAACGGCTATAAGACCGCTCTCTATACCTCTCCTCATCTTGTAGATTTCAGGGAAAGAATACGCATTAACGGCCAAATGATTCCCAAAGAGAAAGTGATAGATTTCACCGAGCGATGGAGAGCGAGCGAGAACGACATTAACCCGTCGTTCTTCGAACTCACGATGATGATGGCATTCGATTGGTTTGCAGCTGAAAACGTAGACATAGCCGTGATAGAAGTCGGTATGGGCGGACGCCTTGACTCCACAAATATCATCACCCCTCTCCTTTCGGTCATCACCAATATCTCTTTTGACCACACACAATTTCTTGGCGACACCCTCGCGAAGATAGCCTCGGAAAAAGCCGGAATCATCAAACAGGAAATCCCGGTCGTAATAGGCGAAGCAGTCCCTGAAACTGAAGACGTGTTCCGCAACAAAGCAAAAGAAGTCAACGCCCCCATCATCGAGGCATACAATAATTCCCTCGTTTCATCTTTTGATGAAGACCCGGAATGGGGGTGGGTAATAGAATCTCCCATCCTTGGTAAGTTTAACCTTCCCCTTGCCGGTGAATACCAGCGAAAGAATATCAACACCGCCTTAAACGCCATCGATTTGCTGTCCGAAGCAGGGATTGAATTAGACAAAGACAAGATCAAGGACGGCATTGAAAATGTCGTTACGAATACAGGCCTCATGGGTCGCTGGATGCGCGTAGCGACTACTCCGCTAACCATCTGCGACACCGGCCACAATGAAGCCGGCCTCCGCTACAATCTCCATCAGCTCTCCCTCCTCCTCGAAAAGCGCAAAGAATCCAAACTGCGCTTTGTGCTTGGCTTTGTTTCGGATAAAGATGTCGATCACATCCTCCCCCTCTTCCCGAAAGATGCCGTCTACTACATCACCCAAGCCTCAATTCCCCGCGCTATGAACGCCGACGAACTGGCGACGAAATGCCGCGCCAACGGACTCAACGTCGCCGCCGTCATCCCCGATGTAAAAACAGCCGCCAATAAAGCTACGAAAGATTCCGCTCCCGCCGATATCATCTATATCGGAGGCTCTACATTCGTCGTCGCCGACTATCTCGCATAGTATAACCTTTTTACAGCGGACGCGATGTATCGCGTCCCTACAATATAACATATCTCCGAAAAGATTAGAGGATGCAACCCCGGGTGGGTGCATCCTCTTTTTCCTTCGGTGGCGATATTGCCACTTTTAAAGCTGTTCGCGGTGGCGGCTATGCTTTGTTTTCTTCATTATCACGGTGTTTGAGCCTTACTCGATTTTTGCTTTGGCTCGAATTCATGTCGCTCTCTTCCTTGAGATCGATCTCCCGGTTGGAAGAATCGAAAACCTTATATTCCAGGAATGCTAACGACTCGTCGGGAATTATTTTCATTCCTCGGCCAAAACGGAGTCTCCATTTTGCATAAAGGGAAATCACTCCTTTCTTGATATAGGCCTCAATAAACGGGTGCACATACATTTTAAATTTCTTTACCTTGAGATGTTCCACAAGGTATTCAATCTTCTCCTGAAGCTTATCGGTGAAAAGAATCGAAGGCTGGATCTCACCTTTGCCGAAGCACGACGGGCACGTCTCGCTTGTGGTTATATCCAACACCGGGCGAACACGCTGGCGTGTGATCTGCATGAGACCGAACTTGCTCAAGGGCAAGATGTTGTGTCGGGCGCGATCGTTAGCCATAATCTCTTTCATGTGATCGTAGAGGGCCTGACGATGCTCCTGCTTGTTCATGTCGATAAAGTCGATCACAATAATTCCGCCCATGTCGCGCAGGCGGAGTTGACGGGCAATCTCGTCGGCTGCACGAAGGTTGACATCAAGTGCGTTCGATTCCTGATCGGCAGATGCTTTGCTACGGTTTCCGGAGTTGACATCAATTACATGGAGAGCTTCCGTATGCTCGATGATGATATAAGCACCGCTCTTGAATGAAACCGTCTTGCCAAAACTGCTTTTGATCTGGCGTGTGATATTGAAAAAGTCGAAAATCGGAGTATCTTTCGTGTAAAGCTTTACAATCTCCTTATTTTCGGGAGCTATCAATGTCACATAATTCTGTATCTGCGTGAATGCCTCCGCTTCGTTTACATGTATGCTTTCGAAGTTGGGAGAGAAAATGTCGCGTATCACGCTAACCATTCTTGAGTCTTCCTCATAGATGAGTGCCGGCGGCTGACTACGCTGCATTTTTGCGATCGAGTCTTCCCAGCATTTCACTAAGGTGCGCATCTCATGGTTGAGTTCGGCCACGCGCTTGTTTTCCGCCGAAGTGCGCACTATCACGCTGAACCCTTTGGGCTTGATGCTGCTCATCAGCTGGCGCAGTCTTATCTTCTCTTCAGCCGATTTGATCTTCTGTGAAATCGAAATCTTATCGCCGAATGGCATGAGCACCATAAATCGGCCGGTCAGGGAGAGTTCAGTGGTAAGGCGCGGCCCTTTGGATGAAATGGGCTCTTTAGCGATCTGCACCAGCAACTGATCACCGGGCTTCAGTATGGAGCCGATGGTTCCCTGTTTGGATATATCCGGCTCCAGAGTAAATTTTGAGATATTGGGCAATTTCTTTTTATCGCTCAGAGCTTCGTCGATAAATTTTTTGTATGTGCTGAAATGTGCGCCCAAATCAAGATAATGAAGAAAAGCATCTTTCTCATAGCCGACATCCACGAAGGCTGCGTTGAGGCCCGGCATAATCTTCTTCACTTTGGCTAAGTAGAGATCGCCAACTGCATAGGCGATATTTCTACTCTCCTTCTGAAGCGAGACCAAGCGCGAGTCTTCCAGCAAGGCTATTGAAACCTCATCCTGCTGAACGTCTACTACTAATTCGCTTTTCATTCGGTTGTGGATTGAAATGTTAAAGGACAAACGCACCACGACCGTGGCGGCCCGGCTTGTTTGTCCTCATTCTGTTATTCTATGCGCTAAAATAACCGGTTCTTCTTTCAAAGACCGCGATTATTTCTTCTTGTGACGATTTTTTCTCAGTCTTTTTTTGCGCTTGTGAGTAGCCATTTTATGGCCTTTTCTCTTTTTTCCGCTTGGCATAATGATTAATATTTTTAATTAAACAATTATAGTGAATAAAATATGATTATTTTTTTACTTCGTCAAGAAACACCTTTGAAGGTTTGAACGCCGGAATTTTGTGTGCCGGAATCTTTATGGTGGTGTTACGAGAAATGTTGCGTGCAGTCTTCTCTTTACGATTCTTGATGATGAAGCTTCCGAAGCCACGGAGATAAACGTTGTTACCGTTGGCCATAGATTCTTTTACGACTTCCATGAACTTCTCAACAGTTGCAAGTACGGCAGCCTTCTCAAGACCTGTGCTACGCGAAATCTCGTTTACAATATCTGCTTTTGTCATTGTGTTATATAATTATATTCTTTAATTTAGCTATTCCTACGGGAGCCTTATGTCGCATAATATTAGCCGACATCGCAACACGCCATAGTTTTCAAGGTGCAAATATCGTAATTTTTTTTGAATAGTTAACTATCTCAAAGCGATTTTCTTACCATTTCACACTATTTTTTCCTCCCGACACCCCAAAATCCCCCATCTTTATCCAACTTTATGTTTGTCTCCGGGGTAGTTGAGCCGGTCGCGGCATGCTGCGACCTTACTTCATACTTCATACTTTATCGGTCACTCAGTGACCGATACCCCGTCGATCTTCCGGAGACGGCCGATCAGCTCATCGCATTTGCTTTCGGCGACTTCAAGGGTCATCCCGCAGGTGTTGTCAAAAGTTCGGTCGAGCACATTCACCTCTCCCCCCTTGATCAGCCGCATCACTCCCTCCGCTCCGACGTATGGGAATGTTATGCTTATCCGCGACATCTTGCACAGTTCTTTCTTCCCGGCTTCCTCAAGAGCCAGACGGGCAGCCTCACGATATGCAGAAATAAGTCCGGACGTACCCAACTTGATACCGCCAAAATATCGCACCACAATGACGAGCACATCAGTAACCTCAAAACTGTTGATCTGTCCGAGAATCGGTTTGCCTGCGGTGCCCGACGGTTCGCCATTGTCGTTCAGCTGCCACTCCGTGCGTTCCGGCCCGATCATGTAGGCCCAGCAGACATGACGCGCATCGTGAAAGCGGTTTTGATATGCCTTCACTTCCGCTTTCGCCTCCTCCGCGGTCTTCACGGGGATAGCAAAAGAGAGAAACCGGCTCATCTTTTCTGTATATTTCGATTCGCCGGCTTCCTTGATGGTATAATATAGGTCTGACATCTAAGTAATTAATGTCCCTTACAGTTTTACAAACTTTTATCAATAGCGGTTTACGAGCATTCCGTCTGCCACCTGCTTTGCCACTTCAGCACCACAAGCGACTTCGGCAATCTTGAGCGACCAGGGCAATGCCAGTGCAGGTCCGGCACCAAGCACGAACTTCTCATCCACGGTCACGCCGGTGTTTGCGATAGTTGCGCCGTGCATATATTCCTCACAACCGGGATAGCATATAGCTGTGCGACCGTCAAGATAACCTAACTGACCAAGAACCATTGCGGGCGATGCGCAGATCGAGGCGATCATACCCTCGGCAGATTCATACTGCTTTTTGATGAGTTCGCGCAGAGGGAGACAATCATAGAGATTCGTAGCTCCTGGGAGGCCACCGGGGAGAATCAACCAACCGCCGATCTTGATTTTCTCAGGGTCAAGGGTCATGTCAGCCTTTACTGACACTCCGTTGGCACTCTTCACCAACTTGTCGGAGGTAATTGAAACGGTAGTTACGGTCATCCCTGCGCGACGCAGAACATCCACGGGAGTCATGGCCTCGATAAGTTCAAAACCCTCTGCTAAAAATACGTATGCTTCGTTTGTATTCATAATTTTTTAATTGCTTTAATCAATGCTTATTTTTTTATATCGCGGAACGAGCAGTTTCATTACAACCCACGCCGTAAGATATGACACGGCGCAAAGACTGAACACAATCATGTAGCCCGCCGGCTTACCTGTAAATCCGAGGAAACTGAATGATTCTCCCATCTCAGTGGAATAATCGAAAAGCACACCCGCGCCGTGGTTTATGATATAGGAACTGATGCCTCCGGCCATTGTGCCGACACCCACGATCGAGGCCACTGTCGAGGTCGGGAACATATCGCCGATCGTGGAGTAAAGGTTGGCACTCCATGCTTGATGCCCCGCGCCTGCCAATCCGATGATGATAGCAGGCCACCAGGGTGAGTAGACTCCCAACGGCTGTGCGAACAATGCTAAGATAGGCACAAACGCAAAGATGAGCATCGCTCTCATTCGACCGGCGTAAGGATTCATCCCCATCTTGTCGATAAAGACTTTGGGAAGATAACCACCTATGATCGAGAGCACGGTAACGATTAAATACAGCGTAAATATCAATGCCTGACCCATCGGAGTGTATGAGGCATATCCGAACTGATCGGAGAAATAGGCCGGAGCCCAGAAGAGCAGAAACCACCAGACGCCGTCGGTCAATGCTTTACCGGCAATAAACGCCCATGTCTGACGGAATCCGAGGCATCGCCAGAACGGTATGGTCTTGGTCTCCTCTTCCATTATCTCTGCTTCACTCTCACCTTTCTCATCCTGAAGGATATACTGCAACTCGGCCTCATTGACGAACTTGGATTTTTCCGGCATAGAGTACATCGCATTCCAGAATCCCATCCAGATGAATCCCAAGGCACCGATGATAACAAACGCCATCTCCCAACCCCACATCTTAGCGAGAACGGGGATGCAGAGCGGAGCTGCCAACGCTCCTACGGATGCGCCGGAGTTGAAGATAGATGTGGCAAACGCACGGTCTTTCTTCGGGAAATACTGCGCCGTAACTTTTACGGCGGCGGGGAAGTTGCCGGATTCACCTACTGCCAACAATGCTCTGCAGCTAAGGAAGAGCCATACACTTATCGATGACACGGTTAATGCCAAAGCCGAACCACTTTCAACCATCCGCAGTGCTTCGATCGAATGCAGACCCGAAATCTTCATCGTGGCCCAGCCGCACAGACCGTGAAGGCACGCTGCAATCGACCAGATGAAGATTGCCCAGAGGTAACCTTTCTTAGAACCCATCCAGTCGATAAACCGACCGGCGAAAACACTGACAATTGCATAAAAGAGTGAGAAAAATCCGGTGATCGTACCGTAGTTTGAATCGCTCCAATGAAATTCGGGCGCGATAAAATCTTTCCACGTAAGAGAAAGCACCTGACGGTCGAGATAGTTGATCGTGGTCGCGAAGAAGAGCATTGAGCATATCATCCATCGCCAGTTGGTTTTCTGTGTGGTGGCTGTTAAGCCGAGAGTTTCGTTCATGAATGTAAACAGTTAATAATTAAGAATTTTAATATAATCTTCAATGATTATTACTAATCCTTAATCATGAGTTTATTAGAATTTAAAGTATTCTTTAGCGTTGTTGTAGCAGATATCCTCAATCATCTTTTCGACACGCTTTTTCTCGTAGCCCGTATAAGGTATCTCTCCATTCTCGATATCCTTACCGACAAGATTGCAAAGCACGCGGCGGAAATACTCATGACGCGGATAAGAGAGGAAGGATCGGGAGTCGGTGAGCATTCCCACGAAGCGGCTTAGAAGCCCCTGCGTAGACAAGGCATTCATCTGTCGGGTCATGCCGTCAATCTGATCGTTGAACCACCAACCGGATCCGAACTGTATCTTCCCGGGTGTCGATCCGTCTTGAAAATTACCTATCATGGTGGCAATCACTTCATTGGCAGAAGGATTGATGGTATAAAGGATTGTCTTGCCTAACTTACCTTTGCTGTTCAGACGGTCAAGGAATTTGGCGCAACTCGACGCCGTGTTGAATTCACCGATGGAATCGAAACCGGTGTCAGGACCGAGTTTCGCCATCATCTTCGAGTTGTTGTTGCGGATCGGTCCGTAGTGGAATTGCTGAGTCCAACCTGATTCGGCATCCATCTCACCAAACACCTCAAGCATCCGGCTCTTGAATTTAGCTTCTTCTTCGGGAGCAACCGTCTCCCCTTTCGCTGCTTTGGCGAAGATATTTTTGATCTCATCCTCGGTGTAATCCTCGGCATAGAATTCAGATATGCCGTGATCGCTCAGGCGGCATCCCATCTCCTCAAAGAAGTCATGACGTTTTTGAAGAGCCTTTAAGAAATCATCGAAATTATCGATCGGCATATCAGCGGCTTGTGCCAACATTGCGATGTAGGCTGCGAATTCTGCAGGCTTTTCAACCGCCATCGCTTTGTCAGGGCGCCATGTCGGAAGCACCTTGATTTCAAACCCTTCGTCGCGCAAACGCTTGTGATGCTCCAATGAGTCTATAGGGTCATCGGTGGTGCATACCACTTCCACGCCATACTTACGCATCAGTCCACGGGCCGTCATGTCGGGATTATTCTGCAGCATATCGTTGCATTTATCGAAAATTTCACAGGCAGTCTCCGGATTGAGACGTTCGTTGATACCGAAAGCCGTGCGGAGTTCAAGGTGCGTCCAGTGATAGAGAGGATTGCGCATCGTGTAAGGCACAGTCTCCGCCCATTTCTCAAACTTCTCCCAGTCAGAGGTTTCTTTGCCGGTGATATATTTTTCATCTACACCGTTCGCACGCAACGCCCGCCATTTGTAATGGTCGCCGCCAAGCCAAAGCTCGGTAATGGAACGAAAACGATGATCGTCGGCTATCATCTTCGGATCGAGATGACAGTGATAATCTATGATGGGAAGATTTTCCGCATGATTGTGATAGAGATCCTTGGCGGTCTCCGTCTCAAGCAGAAAATCTTTGTCCATAAATTCTTTCATAATCTTACAGTGAAAATGCATTGAAACCGCCGTCTACAATAGCCACCGTACCGGTAACGAATGATGAGGCATCGGAAATAAGATACTGGATTGTGCCGCAGAGTTCTTCAGGCTTACCGAAGCGTTTGAAGGGAGTCTGACGAATCACGTCTGTGCCGCGCTGAGTATAGCTGCCGTCAGGATTTGTCAACAAATCGCGGTTTTGATTAGTAAGGAAGAAACCGGGGGCAATCGCATTGATACGGATATCGGGAGAGAATTTCGTAGCGATCTCATTGGCCATGTAAGCCGTGAAGTTGGATATTGCCGCTTTTGAAGCTGAATAACCCATCACGCGCGAAAGAGGACGCAATGCCGACATGGATGTAAAGTTTACTATTGCTCCCTTACCGGCTTCAACCATCGGTCGAAGGAAGACCTGCGTCGTGATCAAAGTACCTGTGAGATTCAAATTCAGCACCTTCTCGAAATCCTCAACATTTACGTCGAAGAAATTACCGTCGGGTGCGATTGTGGCACCGGGCATATTCCCACCGGCTGCGTTCAGAAGTGCATCAACCCGGCCATATTTTGCAATCACATCAGCGCAGTTCTGCTCCACCTCCTCTTTTTTCAGAACATCTGATAAAAGAAACATAGCCTCACCGCCGGCATCTTTGATCTCTTTTACAAGAGCCGCCCCGAGCTCTTCGCGACGACCTAATATTACGACGACAGCACCCTGCGAAGCAAGATGCCTGCTGATACAGGATCCGAGTACTCCGGTGCCTCCTGTTATAACTACAACTTTATCTTTTACTGAGAACAGTTCGTTCATAGCATCCTATATTTAAATTCAAACCCCACGGGGTTCGGGATTTACTTATCACTTATTACTTATCACTTATTCACAGCTGCCATTACACCTGAAATCATGCCGAGGGCAAGCATACGGCCGTGGAAAGAATACCCGGCATTGTAACCCATCTTGTCGTCGCCAAGCATCAGCGGAGCATGGTCCACGCGCATTGCCACGTTCGGACGCTCTTTCTCGAATATGCGGATAACCTCGATCAAGCGCGGATCAAGGTGAGTAGACTCCTTGAAGTCGCCGTTAGGCTGAACCTTGCATATACGGGCATGAACGAAGTGAGTGTGGTCGGCATATTTCTTAGCGAGCTCCACCACATCATTGTGCGCTCCGGCACTAAGCGAACCCGCGCAGAATGTAAGACCGTTGTGAGGATTCGGCACAGCATCCAGAAATGCCTTGATATCCTCATCATTGGTCACGATGCGCGGAAGACCGAGAATCTGCATCGGCGGATCATCGGGATGCACACACATATCGATACCGAATTCATCGCAGACGGGCATGATGGCGTTAAGAAAATAAGCCATATTCGCACGAAGCTTTTCGGCATCAATACCCTTGTAAAGTTCAAGCAGTTCGCGGAATTTCTTCACCGGCTCGAGGTCGTCTTCGGTTATATTACCGTTGACAAATCCCTGAGTCTTGACGATGATATTCTCTACCAATCGCTTTTCACCCTCCTTATCCATGCGGGGAGCGACCTCCTCTCGCATACGGCGCAGAGTCTCCTCATCATAATCCTTTTCGGCATTCTCACGTTTGAGGATATTGATGTCGAAATAAGCGAACTCCGCCATATTGAAATAAAGATTGGTGGTTCCGTCGGGATTGGGATAATCAAGATCCGTACGCGCCCAGTCGAGCACGGGCATAAAATTATAGCAGATAGTCTTGACCCCGGCTTTGCCGAGATTACGAAGACTCACTTTATATTTTTCGATAAGTTCGTCGCGGTCGGCACCACCATATTTGATAGACTCACAGACAGGAAGACTTTCCACCACCGACCAACGCAAGCCGTGGCTCTCGATATAATCCTTCATCTTATTCACCTCCTCTTCTGTCCACACCTCTCCATTTGGTATATGATGAAGAGCTGTCACGATACCCTCTACGCCTATCTGACGAAGCATATCAAGAGTGATTTTATCATTGGGTCCGAACCAACGCCAAGTTTTTTCCATTATCGAAGTATTATGATTTTACGATTAGGTTATTAGCAATATTTTGATTATTGGCAAATATTATGTGACAAAAATAATATTTTTTTGTCACATAATAAAATAAATGTACCCATTGGGGTATGGCATAACTTTTGGGATCACATTACCTTTGCATCGGAAATAAACAAAGATATTATGAAAAATCTGTTGAAAACACTTTGTGCATTGGTAATCTTATTTATCACCTCGTGTTCCGGTCATAAATCCATCATGTTTTCAAACGACTCCTGGTCTTTTTCAGAAGTAAAAGGTGAGATTATAAACTCTGATTCCACGCTAAGGTTTTTCTTGGGTGGCAATTCCTTAGACACTGAAATGACAATCATCAGTTGCACGGATTCGCTGTCAGCTCATAAGGGAGCGGATAAATATATTAACCGAATACTGAAAGTGTGCGGTCTTGAAAACAGCACGGTATATTTCTACGCGCCGTTAGAAAATACGATGTGGGTGGAATTACCGAAAGATTATCAGGATGTGCAACCGGCTTCTGTTTCTTTCAATCTTGAGGAGTCGGACCCTGTGACAGCCTGGGTATGGGAAGACAACATCCCCGAAGGGAAAAGAGAACCCGACAAAATTTATTCGAATACTTATGCTGATAAAAGAAACAAGACACTGATAGTGGTCGACAAAATGAATTATGGTTCGAAACCGATGGCCTGCCTACATATTTACCAATCCGAAACCGCTAAAACAACCGCTATGGGTTTTCAGCCGTGGTATTGGACCAGCAAAGGTAATCTCACCGACCACACCTACGACGACATCCTCGCCAACTGGATCGACTCCCGCCGCAAAACCCTCTTCACCAACTACCGCCTCGGCCTCCGCCACAACAACTAACAAGAGTCAGAAGCGGGTTTTATCGGAGTTGCCGGCGCCACGACCTTTATAGCGCGAACGGGCGGAATTAAAATTGTATCTTATTGTCAGTGAAAGGTCTCGGGTATCATATATCTTTTTTACTGCCATCTCGCTAATCGTATCGTAAGATATGATTTCCTGTCTCCATGTGCTAAACACGTCGTTTAATTGCAATTTGAGACTCCATGCGTCATTAGCGAAAGACTTATATAACCCGAAATCACACTGCCAATAAGGCTTCATGTAGAAATTGTCACCATTTCCCGATGTACGTGCGTTAAAGTCTATATTAAGCCACATATCCCATGGAAGATGAACGGCATTGTTAAATCGGAAAATCCCTAAAGGTTTATTGAGTTTGAGAATTTTACCAACATGGGTTATCTTAAGATACTGTGCATTGATTCCAGCCATTAAAGCCGGGTGCCAACATCTGAAGAAAGTGGGTGCATAGTTTATATAAGCGCCTAAGGTGCCGAATCTCGGCATATTCGTCATTGTCAATAGGGTTACACCTTCTTTGCCGGGATATTCCGAAGTCTGCCACATGAAATAATTCTTGGTGGAATAGTATTCCAATTCAACCACAAGATCTTTCCATGAGGCCGAAGCTGAAAGATAATCGCGGCAGATTGGGCGCAAATTTGGATTGCCAGATTCATAGCTGTATCTGTCGAGATATTTTACCGCAGAACTTAATTGCTCGAAGGCAGGGCGTGTGGTCTTGCGCATATATGAGAGATTCGCACTTACATTGCCGATTGGGAAAGACAAGTTAGTGGAAGGCGCGAGATTATGATATTTCCGGCTTTGATCATCACTTAATTGTCCGAATTGCCAATATTTTGAATCCGTATATTCCCCTCTCAAACCCACACCGACTGACAAAGCACCAAACGTTTGGTCAGTCTCGGCAAAGAGCGCCGATGTAGTTTCACCTATCTTGATATCACTGTCGGTGATATAGTCAGCGTTGCTGACATATCGGTCGGTACGACGGATATTGCTTACCTCCGCACCAAATCTTAACTCACCTTTCCAAAGATTGCGAGAAGCTATGGCATTTACGGCAAATAGTCGGTTAGATACGTCATTAACCGTAGTAAAATCTCGAGTCTCGTGAGCCGATGAGATCTCGTTTTCGATATTATCGCGATCATTGTTTTGCCAAAGAGCATCAAAATTTACTGCAAGATGCCAATTACCCATATCTCCTGAATAATAAGCACTAATGAGATGCTGACGGTCATGACGTGATGACGATGAGCTGTTTTCAAGGGTTTCTGCAAAAAGATTGTCAATATAGCGGTCTGTCAGTGAATTTCCCGTAATTGTCGAGGACTTGAATGAGAAGTCATAGTAAAATCCTAAATTATGAGTGGTTTTCGAATAATTCAGACCGAGCTTACCCTGATAAACGGGATATTTGGCGAAATCTCGCCCGGATGATTGATGCTGTGTAGTGCCCGAATTGAGATATCGGCTTGATGCGTTAATCACTCGTGGCCGTTCGCGGTAGTTCTCATAATTCAACATTCCGAACAGGTCAAAACCGTTTTTACGCCAATTGAAATTAATTTGTTCGAAGAGGTAGACGTAATGCTTGTATCCCACTGTAGTCCGATCATTTAACGAGAACCCTTCGCCTGCGGGTGCTTTCGTGGTTATTCGTATTACTGCGTTAACGTTTGAAGGGTACCGGGCTCCGGGGTTAGTAACGACATCGACACTTTTGATCAGTGTCGATGCAAGTTGATCAAGTTCCGACATATCGCGCACCTGCCGACCGTTTATGTAAATCAGAGGCTTCCCTTTTCCAACTACCTCAATATCTGACCCATACCCGGTAACGAACGGCATTTTGCCGAGCAGTTCGAGCGCAGTACCGGTATTGGCGAGGTGAGTTCCGGCTATTTTCACTTGCACTCCGTCACCTTTAAGCTTAACCACGCGTTGCGATCCTTTCACCACTAATTCATCAAGTAGGTGGAGGTTGGCATCGGCAACTGTATCGGTAATGGATGATTCGACCGCGAAAAGAGTGTTGACATTCAGGCAAAGCAATAGCATTGCCACTAATTTCTTTAATGACATAATAATATGATTAATAAGATTTAATGCTTAAAGGCCACCTACCACAACCCAACCGCGGGAGTCGGTTTTCTGCAGCGCTATGTTATGGCGTTGAATTGTTTTGTCTCGAAGTTCAAGGGTATAGGGAACAAAAATCGAATTTCCGATGCCCGAGGTAAATGATCTCCCTATTGAGATTAGTTTTGAGCCATGATATTTATCGCGATAAACAGTATTATATATTTCGGGTATCATCACCTTTGCGAGTATACTGTCATTCCAATTTTCAAAGGCATTAAGAACGGCACTGGCAGCTTCTTCCGCGCTTAACCCTTTTAACCCATCGGGCCGATTTTCCGTCTCTATAAACTTCACATCCTTTGGGAGACAATTAATATCACTTTTACCATTTTCATATTTAATTGATGAAATTTTGAGTACCACAATTTCCCGGTCGCCCGACAACACACTCACCGTCGCACTTTTTAATCTCTTGGTGTCGGCTTCTAAGACATAGCGCCTAATGTTCTCTGATTCAGAGATCGAGGTATTCAACAGATATGGATTGTCAAAATTTCCCTGCGGGGGTGCTTTTACTGTCAAGATAATATCATTACCCTCCCTTTTCACCTTATATTCCGCGTTTTTGTTGGAGATAAAGTTATTAAGTTCAGTTTCGAGTATTTCGCGCGGTTTTAGGAGATTCGCAATGTAGCCTAACACGTTTTCACTATCGGAATTCTCTAAATGCCATCCTAAGTTTAGCGAAGGCATCCAGGTGTAAATATCAGTACCATTGCTAATTGCTATACGCTCCCCTTTATCAACGCGCCATTTTAACACCGAGTCCGACCTTGAGATGTCAATATGGTGCGCCACAAAATCCTCATTAATATCTATATACCTAAAATTTTCAATCGGGCGTGTTCTGACCTCAGCAACCATTTCTATCATTTCTGCGTTACCTATAGCCTTGATAGCCTCGGAGAGAATCTCTTTGGCCGATATTCCCGATGGAATAAGTAGCAGTAAAAGGACGGCAGCAACCGCGCTCAGACTGATTCCACCGAATAGCCAATTCAACTTCTTTCGGTTTCTCACTCTCTTATTCAGCACGTCAGACACTCTTTGACGAAGTTCATCGGAAGCCTTTATGTCACGGCGGGGCTTCAACAATTTGCGTATTTCTTTGTAATCATCCATGCTATGACATTTTATCATTAAAAAATAATTTTCTTAACCTCTCCATACCGGCTTTATATCGGGATTTGGCTGTAGACTGAGGGATGCCGAGTATATTGCTGATCTCTACAAAAGAAAGGTTATCTATCACATTCATCCTAATAATTTCTCCCTCGCGTGGATCCAAACTCTCAAGATAAGAATTGATGCGGTCTGCCTCTTCTAAGTCAAGTGGCTCCTCCGCAAAATCCTCGAGGTTGAGATTTTCATTCAGAGTAAGATTTATTTTTTCTGTTTGAATCTTATCTTGACAAAGGTTATATACAATCCTGAAAAGATAAAGCCTGACACTCCTCGGTTTGATATCTTCGGAATCTTTCTCCAAGAATTTCAAAATAGCATCATAGACAAGATCTTCAGCCTCGGCGCGGTTGCCTAACCGAAAATATGCAAACCTCACAAGATAATCGAGATTACTCTCAATAATCTTGCTTACCCTGTCGCGATTCGATTTCTTAAACATACGTCTCTTGCTATTGATGCTTCTATATGATAAGACGGAATTTAGCCAAAATCGACGAAATCCAACTGTTAAAAATTGCCAAAACCATTAAAGTACCCAATAAAATACCCAATAAAGTACCCAATTAATAATAATTTCGGTTAGAAGACGGCTCATTTTTGCATATTAAGGGAGATTTCGCTAAATTTGAATATTGATTGTTATCAAATGGTAGGGACGCGATATATCGCGTCCGTGGATACAATATAATGGTTCATGATAGGGAATTTATTGCGTATTTAATTTTATGAAAAAATTTCAATTTTCTATATTGGCGATTATCACCGCTTTAATTTCTTCTGCTTTCTTCACTGGCTGCGGGAATAAGCAACCGGCCAATTGGCAGAAGAAGGAGGGGCTCATCTGGAACACCTCTTATCATATCACTTACAACGGACCGGCGGAGTTGGCGGATTCTGTTATCACCACGCTTGCAAGAGTGGGCAGTTCGCTGTCGGTGTTCGACACCACTTCGCTGGTTTCGCAGGTGAACCGCGCGGACTCTATACCCGTCAATACCGACTTCATACGCGTGTATGTGCTTTCTAAGCAGATCAATAAGCTCTCCGATGGTGCTTTCGACCCCACATTGTCACCGCTTATAACGGCATGGGGCTTCGGCAAGGGGCATCAGGCCACACCCGACACCGTGGCGATAGATTCGATTCTGCAGTTTGTCGGTATCACCAAAACTCACCTCCGTCACGATGCTTTGCTGAAGGATGATCCTCGCATCGAGTTCAATTTTTCTGCTATTGCGAAAGGTTACGGCTGCGATGCCGTTGCGGAGATGTTTGAGCAAAACGGTGTATCAGATTTCATGATAGAAATCGGTGGCGAAATACGCATGAAGGGTTCAAATCCCTCTGGCGGCGACTGGCGCATATCGATTGACCGCCCGATATTCAGTCCCGGGAAACCGGTGCATGAATCTCAGGAGATCATTGCAGTTACCGACATGGGTATCGCGACATCGGGTAATTACCGAAATTTCCACACATCGGAATCGGGCGAGACTTACGGTCATGTGATCTCTACGGAGACCGGACGCCCGACCATTACTGATGTAATCTCAGCTACCGTTATTTCTTCGACCGCTATGGAAGCCGACGGTCTTTCAACCGCATTCATGGCGATGGGGAGCGGAAAAGTGAAGAAATTAAACGAAAAACTGCGATTGCCGGTGATGCTTGTATTGTCGGATTCTACGGTATGGACTTCTCCTCAGTTTGAAAAATTGATTCAGAAATAGATAAAAATGACTATCGTTTTACTGATT
Organism: Muribaculaceae bacterium; assembly: GCA_029071345.1. Classification (GTDB taxonomy): domain Bacteria; phylum Bacteroidota; class Bacteroidia; order Bacteroidales; family Muribaculaceae; genus Lepagella. The sequence continues at coordinate 21,908 of JAIEAO010000053.1, forward strand.
ATAAGCATTATCCTTTGCATCGTAGTGGTTGTGCTTCTATTCTATTTCCGTGCACAGATCAGCCGTATCTCTCAAGAATCGGAACGGAATTTCAAGCTGATGGCATCGGAATCTCTTGAACGTAATGCGCGAAATATTCAGCAGAGCAATGCCGACCAATTGCAGTCTATCCTCACTCCGCTAAAGATGCGCATTGAGGATTTTAACCGCGAAATATCAAAGAGCAACACTAACTCCGAAGCCTCACGCCGTTCACTGTCAGATCAAATCGAACGCCTTACTCATCTCAACCTTACGATTGGTGAAGAAGCGCGTAGCCTTGCATCGGCACTGAGGGGTAACAACCGTGTGCAAGGGTTATGGGGCGAGACAATATTGCAGACACTCCTCGAACGCGCCGGGCTAAAGAAAGGTGTCAACTTCGACACTCAGGTGACCCGGGACGCTTCAGGCTCCGCCATGCGCGATGAAGATGGCCGAGCAATCCGCCCGGACCTCATCATTTATCTACCCGATTCACGAAACTTGGTTGTGGATTCCAAAACCTCACTCTCGGCATATCTTGATATATGTGATGCCGCTAATGAGCAAGATTCCGCAGATGCTGTAAAGAGACATATTGCATCAGTACGCAAGCATATCGATGAACTGGCTGCCCGTAACTATCCTAAAACTGTGGAGAATGCCGCAGAGCAGGTTCTTATGTTCATTCCAAACGACGGTGCTTTGATTGCAGCCGTTGACAACGACAACTCCCTGGTGACGTATGCTCTCGACCGTAAGATAGTGCTCGTCTCCCCTTCTCAGATTCTTGGACTGATAATGCTCGTTGCGCAGATTTGGCGTAAAGATGCTCAGGATAAGAATGCCGCCGAGATCGCCCGCCTGGGTGGCCTGCTTTACGACTCAGCGAAAGATTTCCTCTCCGATCTGGAAGGAATAGACAAAAGCCTTAACGCTGCCAGACGCAGTTACGAGTCTGCCCTATCAAGGCTCACCAACGGCTCACGCAGTCTTATGAACCGCGCTGAACGCCTCCGCGAACTTGGGGCAAAAACTTCGAGAAGGCCATAGAGGATGTGCCGACCACCCATTTCCCTCCCGGCAAGTAGGATATGAGCAGCGTGCTGACCCAGCAACTTACAAACGTAGCTACTGCCATCACGGGGATTGCCAAACCTGTCGGCAATTCCATCTCCCCCTTGAAGAGACCGGCCCAGAGTCCGAGCCAGAAAATATGCATCAGATACATTCCGTAGCTTAGTTCCGAAAGCTGAAGGATAAGTCTCGGCGTTTGCTCTTTCTTGATGCAGGTGAACAATAGGAATGCTCCGGCTGTCAGTATCAAGACATTAACAGTGCAGAACGACCATCCGATTTCGAGCACGGGAGTGCTGATAACCAATCCGGGCTCTGCTTGAAGGTAAAACGACAATATCGTCCATACGGCGCCGACTACTGTCATTATCGAACCGACTACGAGACGTTTTTCCCTACTCCAATCAAGATGAACACGGATATAATGAGCCACAACGAGATATCCTAAATAGCCGGAGAAATACCAGAGGGTGTGGAATTGATTCCAAAAGCATTGACCCCAGACATCACCGGAAAATCTATTGAGATAAGGGATGCAAGTGGAAACAGCAAACAGGATGATGAAGAATCGCTCCTCCTTAGCCGATACTTTCGCCAGCCACGGTGAAATTATCGGGATAAAGAGATAAAGCCCAATCAATGGGTAGATAAACCAAAGATGCCCTGCCGTGTCGGGGAAGTTTAGAAACAGGCGCGATAGGAAATGCGCCGAGGTCTCCCCGTCTATCTCGTTGGTAAAGAACGGCACGGTGCAATAAAGAATCATGAAGATGAAGAACGGAGGCAAGATGCGCAACGCCCTTTTCTTGTAGAACTTTCCTGCGCCCTGCCCCTCTTTCATCGGCACGAGCAGAAACGCCGAAACAATCATGAACAGCGGCACCGCCATACGGGAAAAACCGTCATAGAGCGACACCCAAAACCGATCGGCTTCGGTCTCCACCATAGACAACGGATTATCCATCGTAGAACCCGGTCCGCCGTAATAACACTCACAGGCGTGCACAAGCATCACCAAGAAACACGCAAACACCCTCACATAATCCAAAAAAACAATCCTTTTCATCCTCACCTCAAAATGTCGTTACCTATTTATGCAACTTTGCCAGTTTCGATTTCCGTTTTAAGGAATTGGAATAGATATACCGCGCCTTGATAATAGAGACCGCAATCAGGATCATTTAATTTGGCAAAAGTCGATGATGAATAAAGTTCATCAAGGGCTCGGTGTATACTCCAACCATATTCCGTCATAAGCATTTCTGTCAGTTCAGCCGCAAGGCATTCGATTTGAAACTGTATATCCTGTGTCATATCTTCCCTCCTTCCCGTTGGCAAATGATTTGGAGGTCGGAAACGGCATCGTCAATGGAGAGTGTGTGTTCGGCGGCATAGCAATCAAGAAGGAAATCGATGCCTGTAAAACGACGCAGATATGCGTACGCCTGCATATTGGAATGTTTATAGCGCTGAGCAAAAGCACCTACACACGCTACCACATATTCAATCCTGTCAAAAATTTCCTTCTTATTCATCTTTATACTTTATTGCCTTGATTTCATTCGCTAAATTACTAATTTTTTCCGAGAAGATAGCACTTAGTACAGGATAAAGTAAAAGTTCAGGCTTGCCGGTCGCAACCCGCAAGCCTGATATACCTTTTGAGCTATAATATACACCCTATTCAATTGGTACTAATATAAAATAATAATTTCCTCCAGGGAGATAGCCCTTCTCCTCTGGCCTCCACTTTGAGTAATATCTATAATAGTATCTACAATTATTTTTTTTATCACATTTAAGCCTATATTCTACATCTTTAATTTTGCTATCTTTGTAGTTATAGGTATAATAGTCGTCACTCCCTTCGATACTTGATTCATAGTTTGAGAAGGGTACCATACCCGTATTATTATAGCTTATTTCTTCATGAATAATATCAGAGACGTTACGTTTAGATCTACCAACTACAAATCCAGGATTTCTAACAAATATGTTAGCCTCATATAATTTATTAATTGCTTCTCTAAAAGTAATTACCGGGCCATTATCTCCATTATTTACTGTTGAGATATATCCTTTAGGTATCTGATAATCTATGGCATCTTGAAAAGTTAATGGACCAATAACCATTGGCTTTTTACTGTTAGTAGAATATTTTTTTGATAGATTCCTCAAAATATTTTTTGCAATTAATTTCCCAACTGACGGAGCTTTCTCTATAGTAATGATGCCGGACCAATCTGTTGCTGCCACTACAGAATTCTCCTCAAGATTTATTAGTTTAGCTACAACATTTGTTATACTGCCATAACTGTGATAGTCCAAATCTGCAACTAATAAATATTGAGCTCCGATCTGTCTTCCTAATTTCATTATCTGCTCAAGATCAACAGAACCGGAACTTTGTTTGCTATATTCTTTGGCTATGACAGCTTCAATTGCATCAGATCGGTCAGCAATTCTAAATTTACCATTTAATGAAAGCTCAGATATAATGGCACCTTCAATTGGTTTAATAGAACTATTATCATTCCCAACGACATAAACGGCAATACTTCTTTGTTGGCCTACGACCACACTGCAGAATATGAATAAAAAAGCAAGTATTGAAAATATCCTTTTCATAATTAGAGTTTTGATTTCATGGAATTTTCCAGATTCGTGGCAAAGGTCGCACTTAAGAAAGTTAAATCATTATCGTTATTTATCTTTCTGAAATTATTGACTGTAAGAAGACGCCGACCGGTTTTAATGTCTATAAGTTTACCTACAAGTCGCATTGACCCGTTGATATTTTTTGCAGTTACAGCAAGAACATATTGAGCGCCCCATCTTTCTCCTAATTGGGCAATCTGACTTTCCGTTACTTCCCCGCTCAGTTGATAAACCTGTTCGGAAACAACCATATCCATAAACTCTTGAGTGCGCTCTAACATATCATAGCGACCACTTCTGTCTAATTGCTGACAAATGGCACTCTCGATTACAAATGCATCATCATCGGTCGGTGCATTCACCATTACTGCGATTCTTTTCCCGGCGAACGCATTAAAACTTAGAATAGAAAGAAAGAGGAACCATAAAACCCTTCTCATTGATATTTCCTTTTGCTTGTCTGGCAGCTCCATCGACCGTTACAAAACAAAAGAGGCGTGAGCTGCTATGCCACGCCTTTACGGATAGGTGGTAGGAATACCTTGTATATGAAGATGTGGATAACAGCTCCACGCCTATGGCATGGAGTCTGTCATGACATTCTCTTGCATATACATGGATTTAAGTTTCCTACGCTTTATCCGTGCAAGGAGAAGACATAACGCCTCTGATTAACTATGTCTCGAATTAATGGCCATTAATTCGGTGCAAATATACCAACTTTTTTTCAATTCGCAAAAATAAAAAATTATCCTGCCAAGTTGCGACAGGATATTATATGAAAAATAGAGTCGGGAATAATGAGATGGTATCTCTAGTAGATTACTAAATATGCCGCAATAGCGGTTATACGGATTTAGGCCCCGGTGATGAAGCCGCTATTGCGGTGAATAAACCGGGGTAGTATAAGCCATTTAAATCTCGGTGCCGCGTAGCGGTACAACCATAGTTTCGCCGCGATGCGGCTATATGTTTATGGGGGTCTATTTATCCCACAGCTGCGTTGCCGCTCCGCGTCTGCCTTGCAGTGGTCTATATCCGTCAAACCGCTATGCGGCATAAGATTTAATCATGTTAGGGCATTAGATGCAACCCACAATCATCGTAGGCACGTTTGTGTGTCCAATAGTAGGGACGCGATAAATCGCGTCCACAGAGACATTTGGCATTAACTTGATATGCTGGTGATTATATCTAATTTATTATTTCATAAGACCCGGCGGACGCGATGTATTGCGTCCCTACATTTATAGCAGCTTATATAGCGGAAGTTTCCCAACTTCCGCTACTGCATTAGATTTAGTAAACCTACGGGATCATTCTTCTTCGTAGTAGTAGGAGTAGTCGATCCCTTTCATAAACATTTCGCGGTCGTGGATTTTATCGGTCAAGGCTCCGCGCAACAGGTTTTTGATATGAGATGAATCCACAACGCTTTCACGCATTGCAGCTAAATATTCGTTCTTGTCTATCTGACTCCAGTCTACACAAAGTCTTAAGGATCGTTTGAGCATCAAGTCAAGCCAGATGCGGGTGCTTCGTCCGTTTCCCTCCATAAACGGATGCACCACATTCATCTCCACATATTTGTCTGCAATTTCGCCAAGCGTTGTTTCTGGCATGCTTTCGATTGAGGGAATGATTGTCGGGAAATGAAGACAGTTGGCAAATGTGAAACCACCCTTTGAAATGTTCTTAGTCCTTATTTGTCCGGCAAATTCATATAACCCGCCAAACAGGTAGGCGTGGATCTGCTGAAGGCTTTTCATGCTCCCAGGTTCAAGAGAATCCAGTAGCCCGCTTTCAAATAGCGTATAGGCTTTCTTTCGGCTATGACCGTCAATGGTGTTGTCGCTATAAGTGAACCAGTCAAGGAAGCTACCGGCCCTATTGTTGGGATAATGCTTGGCAAGAAGAATAACACTTTCATTGCTAAGGACATCGGCTTTACGCTGTTTACCATCGGGAGCCTCAAACTTGAACCCGTGAGTGGCACTCACGAGTTGAATTCCTTCCCGAGTCAGCTTACGTTTTAGCCAGCGCCAGTAGTTACCGGCCTTAGTATAGTCAGGTTCGTCGTTGATTGCGCGCACCACATCCGTAGCCGAAAACCACCAGCAGTTGTTTTCGTCATCCCATACCGCTCTAACCTCGCGGTCATTAAAAAACCTGATCGTTTTCTTACTCATGCTGAA
>JAIEAO010000054.1 GCA_029071345.1 Muribaculaceae bacterium
GAATTTTAATGGCCCCCGTGCCCCAATGCCTTTGTCGTGATCGAAAGGAAATATATCTCCCAATATTGTAATATAACGTAACAGCCTGCTTATTTACAAGTTTAGCAAGCTGATATCGACTTTCTATAATCGCCTTTTTTATATCTTTTACGGCAATAACGATATCGGAATATTCATTTTGAGGATAAGATGAACTTGAAATTTCCATATTGCACATTACGTTATTTCGATAATCACGTATTTGCAAACAAAGATAGCGGAAAATGGGTAGATACGCAAAAAAAGCACCGGGATTTCCGGTGCTTTTCATATCTTTTATAATTCTGTTTCTTAAAACTCTTCTCCGATGGATTAGAAACCGTAATCGAAGTTTGACATACCAACTACGTGGCGGAGCTGAGGATCGGCCTGAGTGCGGATGTCTGTCAGCATATCGTTGTTGGTAACGTTAACGAAGCGGAGCATCGGGTCGAATGAAACATCGAGTGTGAGAAGCTGGTTGTTAGCTGCGTTAACTCTCTGGAGGAAGTTCAAACCTGTGAGTGAAAGGTAAGTAAGGTTGTTCCACTCAACATTTACGAATGCGAGATTCTGAACGTTCTCAACAGTGAAAGAGGTAAGATTATTGTAAGGAGCCCAGATTTCAGAGATGTTGTTGCAACCTTTAACTGTCAGAGAAGCCATGTGGTTGTCTGAGCAAAGGAGAGTTTCGATTGCGGGAAGATCCTGAACGTAGAGCTGAGCGATCTTGTTTGAGTTAATGTTGAGGTTCTCCAGTTTTACGAGACCACCGAGAGTGACACCGTTGAGGTCGTTATAAGCTGCGTAAAGAGATTTGAGGCTCTGGCAACCGGTAACTGTAAGACTCTTGAGGTTGTTGCTCATAACGTTGAGATACTCAAGATTAACTGCGTTTGAAACGTCGAGAGCTTCGAGCAGGTTGCCTGAGATGTTAAACTTCTTCAGGAGGGGAGTGGCACCGAGATCGAATTCAGCGATGCGGTTCTTGTTAACGCGGATAGTCTGAATCTGGGGGCAAGCATTGAGAGTGAAAGTGTGAAGTCTATTCTTGCTTGCGTTTACCTCAACGAGTGCGGGGTTGTTGGCGAGAGTAAGGCTGTTGAGCTTATTGTCGGAAACATCTACACTCTTAAGAGCTGTGAAGCCTGAGAGGTTGAGGTCGCCTGAAAGTTCTTTGCCTTTGAGATCGATAGCGGTAACATGGCCGTTTTCAACTGTGATTCCTTTGATGTCAGCAACGTTGCTTCCGATCATGTGGAGAGCTTCTGCGTTGTTTCCGCCTTTAGCGGCAGTCTGAGTAAGGAATGACTGAAGAGCTTTAGCTTCGTTTTTGTTGATTTTCTGAGCCCAAGCGCAAGAGAGCGTCATGAGGGCTGCCATAAATAATACTGTTCTTTTCATAACGATAATGTTTTTTATAGTAACCTTGATTTTGTTGATTAATTCCTTTTTTAATTGTGAACCGGTTGCCCGTTTTCACTGGTTAAATTGAGCCTGCCGACGTTTCTTTTTTCAATTTGTCTGTCGTTTGAATCTCAATTTACTTATATAACATTCATGGTTTTACAAAGTTCAATTTTTCATTAAATTTTTTAAATATTTGTGTTCGCAGACCGCAAATAAATATATGAAAAGGGAGCGCCGTGAGGATATAATATCCGGTTCAGTTGCTATTATTTATGGTGTAATAATTTGAAGATTAAGGATTTAAAAAGTTGTGTAAATCGGTAATGACCGGAATTGGGAATGGAGTGCGATTTTAAAATAAAGATGAAATTTTATTATAAAGCTATAATTAAACTATTAAGAAATTTTTTTATGGTCTTCAGATTTCAGATGCCGTTTTCCGGTCTTATTCCAACAATGCGGCTTCGCGTATGCATTGAGGGCAACGGTGGCCACCTCGCTCCACAAGCATCATTGACGCTTCAAAGTCATGACCCTTCGCACATCGCCAGTTCAGAGGGGCGTGGTAGTCGCCCTCATAAGGCGACAGGAGTGTTATGTTATCAAATTTCACTTCTCCGGAATAGTCATCTTTATGGAAACGGGGGTGATGATGGTAAGATTTCGTGGTCATGACGTAATCTTTGCTATTGTCGGATGACTGAGATTTATCAGGGATTGAAAGGTCTAATGAATTCCAGTCTCCGATTTTCTCCCAAGCTTCCCGGCTTCCGAATGAGGCTTTGATACGCTCTTCAACGTTATTCTTTATCCACCACAATGTGCCGAGCCTTTCAGTCATGGCTACTTTCTTCATCATCCCTTTTATGAGTCCGGCTGGAGCCAGAGGAGTAAGTTTGAAATAAAAGGGGAGACCTGCGACCATACGCTTGAAATAGTCGTCTACTGATTCGCCGCTGCGGAAATGGAGATAGTTTTCCAGACGGTCGGAATCGTAATACCACATTCCGTGGAAATTCCGGGTTGCAAACCATGACGGGTCGAATATCTTTTCCGGCGGAGGGCAACCGATAGCTTTCAGCAGCCGGCTCTCAAACTCATAGTTTGTCATGCGGAACCCTTCACCTCCTCCTATATTATAGAAGTCGCACCAGAAATCATCGGGTATGTCACGATGGCATACCTTTTCAAGTAAGCGGCCGGAGTCTTCGGCGGTGACCCATTCGAGAACGCCACGGATCGGCACATGGAATGATATCGGATCGTTGGCGTTCATCAATAACCCCGGATGAAGTATGCCGGTCTGGCGCAGTGACACCCATTTTTTTATCCCTGATTCGGCCAATATTCTTTCCGCCTCAACCTTGGAATATGCGTAAGCATCATATATAGCCGGGATAAGAGGGTCGCCAACACCTCCCCAATGCTCCGGGATGGCTCGGCTACTATATTGCGATACCGATCCGATATACACCACCTTCGGCTCATTTAGGTCAGTATGTTTGGCAGATTGCTCTTTGACTGCTTTGACTATATTCTTCATGGCGGTCACATTCGTGCGTATGGCCGCCTTCGGATGCCAGTCGGCACCGGGTGAAACCGCCCCTCCGACGTGAAGTATGACATCTGCACGTCTGACGCCTCGGGCCACATCTTTGTAATTCTCTAAGCTACCCCACACCACTACAACTCCTTTTTCTATATACTCTCTCAGTTTTTTCGCATTCTTCTTGGAAGGCCGCGCAAGAATTGTGACATCATATTTACCGGGCTCGGCGGTCAGGTATCTCAGCCCGGCATATCCCATCACGCCGGTAGCGCCAGTGAGAAAAACTTTAACAGGTTTGTTGTCGGGAGATGATTGAAGAGGTGTAGTCATTTATATAAAATATGTGATTCAAGTGTAAAATTAATAAAAATTTTTGAGAGCTTGTGAGCAAAACGATGAATCGGTTGTTATACTCACAGAAAGGAATAAATATTAACTTAATATCTATAGAAAACATACATGACAATCTTGAAAATCATACTGGTTGTAGGGCTTTTAATGGGAATGATAGTTGTTCTTCTGAGCATCGGGAGGTTGTCGTCAGATTCATTTCATGGTGAAGCCGGAGATATGGATGATTTCCGCCGCGAAGTTGATGAGAAGGAAGATGTGATTGGTTCGTCAAACATTTTCCGCTCGCTTATCGGTGCTCCCTCCCGCGGTTCGCGCAGAGTGAATAAGATAGATTAAAGTAAATCTCATTATAAATAATCG
>JAIEAO010000055.1 GCA_029071345.1 Muribaculaceae bacterium
ACTTTATAATGAGTAATCGCACCAATCATCAACCAGCAGTAATTTTATTTTAGATTATCTTCCGATTAATTGTCTTTCGGAGTGTTATCCTTGAGATATTTGTCGAGGAAGCGGAAGAATACTCGCTGCCAGAGGATAGCGTTCTGTGGTTTGAGCACCCAGTGGTTCTCATCGGGGAAGACGAGCATTTCAGCCTCAAGACCATGCATCTTTGCGGCGTTGAATGCCTGCATACCTTGAGATGCAAGGATGCGGTAATCGAGTTCACCTACAGTAATAAGCATAGGAGCTGTCCAATTATTAACGAAATGATGAGGTGAATTGGCAAACGTGTTCTGTGCTGCAGCATTTGATTTATCCCACCAGGGCCCACCCATATCATACTCTGCGAAGAAAGATTCCTCGGTTTCGAGATATTGTGCCTCCATATTGAAGATTCCGGCATGAGCGATAAGGGCTGCAAAACGACCGTCGTTGTGTCCGGCAAGCCAGTAAACGGAGAATCCGCCGTAGCTTGCGCCGATTGCTCCGACTTTATCTGCATTAACGTAGGGCTGCCCCTTGATATAATCGGTAGCGCTGAAGTAGTCTTTCATGTTCTGACCGCCGTAATCCTTAGAAATCTGCTGGTTCCATTCAGTACCGAAACCGGGGAGGCCGCGACGATTGGGAGCGATGATAACATACCCGTTAGCTGCCATAATCATGAAATTCCAACGGTAGCTCCAGAACTGGCTGACAGCCTGCTGCGGACCACCCTGGCAATAGAGAATTGCGGGATATTTCTTGTTGGGATCGAAATCCGGGGGAAGAATCTCCCAGCAAACCATCTCTTTGCCGTCAGTGGTCGGAACGATCACTTTCTTAACTTCACCTAACTTAAGCTGATCGATGAGGTCTTTATTTACAGCTGTGATGTCTTTAACATTACCATTGTCAGCTAAACAGATCTCATTCGGAGCCTGCATTGAGTGACGCAGAGCAACAGCCTTAGTTGCTGAAAGGGCTGTGACATTTACATAGTCGCAGATGCCGTCGGCGATAGTCTTGATTTCAGCAGAATTCACATCAATGCTGAAGAGGGGAGCAGTACCCTGATAGTAAGCGGTAAATACGATTGCCTTGCCATCGGGAGCCCATGAGAACTGTTCGGGCCAGTAATCCCAATTTTCAGTAAGGTCGCGTTTCTGACGGGTCGCCATGTCGAGAAGGGTAAGACGTTTTTTATCGCTTTCATACATGGGTGTTTCCATAGAAAGATATGCAAGGGTCTTACCGTCAGGCGAGAAGATAGGGTCAGTGTCATAACCGAAATTATCCGGAGTAAGATCTTCTGTCTTTCCATCTTCAAGTGTATAGAGATAGAGATTGCTGTCAGTAGAGAAAGCATAATCCATACCTTTTTTCTTACGGCTTACATATACTAACGACTTGCTGTCGGGAGCCCATGCAAATGACTCGGCGCCCCCGAACGGACGCATCGGGCACTCGAAAGGTTCACCCTCCATGATATCCTTAGCGTTCTCAAGTGCTGAACCGTTGAAATCTGCAAGGAAGGGATGAGGAATCTGTGTCACCCACTCATCCCAATGCTTATACATCAGATCGTCAACTACACGACCTGTAGTGTTGGGAAGATCTTTGAATAATTCTTCATCTTTCTTGTTGAAGTCATCGATGGGAGATGCGTAAATGATCTTCTTACCGTCAGGAGAGATTACAAAGCATTCGATACCGTTCTTAACATCCGAGATTTTCTTCTGGTCTGAACCGTCGCTGTTCATCACGAAAAGCTGAGTAGCCTCGGTCTCCTTGTCATAACGAAGATAGGCAATCTTCTTGCCATCCTCGATCCACTGGATATTGCTCTCCGAAGCTGCTGTCTTGGTAAGACGGCGCGGTTCGCCACCTTCAGTAGAAACGAGGTAGATTTCAGAATTCGATTTATTCTTTTCGATGTTTTCATAACCGAGCGTGAAAGCCACTTCCTTGCCATCAGGAGAGACTACGGCTGAGCTTACGCGTCCGAAGGCTTCAAGCACTTCGGGGGTGAGCATACCGTTTACGATCTCAACATTAGGCTTCTCAATGATTTCATCGTCCGAAGCATCTTTGCTGCAGCCGCTGACTGCAGTCAATGCACATAGGGCACTCATTGTTAATGTCAGTTTGTTCATAAATGTATTATTTTGATGTTTAATTAGATTATATACTGAAATTCTATCTATTTCTTTTTCGAATAGCCTCTCCTGTCATTTTTCGCTTGAGATTTATTCGGCCTATACGGCTTGGTGTCTTCCTGCGTGGCCAGTCGACCAGGATCGGGGAGGTAACGGATCGGATAGAGAGCTGTA
>JAIEAO010000056.1 GCA_029071345.1 Muribaculaceae bacterium
AACCGCAATTCCCCACCGCCCTCCTCAAAGCCGGCGAATCCTACGACCGCAAAATCATCTTCGCCTTCAAGTAATCAATTAAAAAGGCAGGGATCCTTCGCGGAATCCCTGCCTTTGCCATACCAATGTACCTAAAATCAACAATTATTCTCAATAATAATTATTAGCAATCTCTTTTTACCTTCCATTAATGTTAGTGGGATTTTAACAATCTCTTTTTACCTTCCAGACCATAAGCGTGAGGAGCACGGACATCAACGCCGATCCGATCCAAAACCAACTCACAGGAGTGAAATTATAAATTTCCACACCGTCAACCATCGTTTTGTTCGACTGTATCAGCACGCCGTTCATCACGTCCTGCAATCCCGCACCGATGTAGGAAGCGATGCCGACAATTCCCAATGCCGCACCGGATGCGTTTCGCGGCGCAATGTCAACGGCCATCAGACCGCCCAAGAAACAAATCAGAACTCCGATAGCTATTCCGAACATCACCATAGCTACGGCGTCGATCCAGAAATGATTGCCCGGGTAGAGCAGGAACAGCGCCAACGCTCCCGCATTCATCAGTCCGAATATCAATGCCGGAATATTTCTGTTTCCCTTGAAAATCTTATCTGAAATCACACCCGAGCAGATCGTGCCGATAATTCCGCACACAGAACTGATAGATATGATGAAACTTGCATCAAGAGTGCTGTAACCCTTCTGTGCCTGCAGATAAAAGACGCCCCAGCTGTTCACAGCATATCGGCTGATATACATGAATGCACTCGAGAGAGCCAAAATCCATATCGCGGGCATCATAAGAGCCTGTTTCTGTGCCTTGTTGTAATCCTCGGTGCTTTCCTTCATCACCTTCGATTTCTCCGTGCCCGAAGTGGGGGCATAGAAGCCACAGCTCTCCGGTGAGTCATAGACGAAGCGCAAGATTATCAAAGCCCCGATAATCCCGATGGTGGCCGCTCCGATAAATCCGTAGCACCATCCCATAGCGCCTACCACCGACGCCACAGCAATGAATGTGAATGCCTCACCCAAGTTGTGGCTTGCCGACCAGAATCCATAGAAAGAACCCCGATCCTTATCTGAAAACCATCTCGAAAGACCGACTACGCAGGGAGCCGCGCCCATCGATTGCGCCCATCCGTTGACTCCCCACAGCACGGCGAAGAGTATAAACGAATTGATGAACCCTAAGCAAAGATTAACCCCGGCGGAGATTAGCAGACCGGCCGACATGAACTTCCGTATATTGCTTCGGTCCGCTAAGAAGCCGTTGCTGAACTTCCCGATGGCGTAAGTGAAGAAAAGCACACAGCCGATAATTCCCAATTCGATCTCCGAGAATACCCCTTCATCCACAATCGGTTTCTTGACAACGTTGAGACTTAGACGGCAGACGTAATAAAGGCCGTAGCCCAACGTGGAGGCGAGGAATGTTGACCATTGCAGCCGCTTGAACCTCCTTTTGTCGGCCGCCGGCTCAATCAGTGCCGGGGCAGCCGAACTGACCTTGAAAAAATCCAATATATTACTCATGCAGACCTCTCGAACGTAAATAAGTCAATAACTGTGCGGGGCGGTCAGTCTGAATCAGCGATGCACCGCGCTTGATAATCCATCCCCACGACTTCTCAACCTCACCCTTCTCAACGGCGCGGTCGTCGTGATGTCCGCCGCAAAGCTCGGGCCAGAGAGAATTGATGAAGATACGGCTTCCGGTCTTCTTCGTGTAATGAATCTTGTTAAGTGTCTCCTTGCTGTCGTTGTCAAACACCAACTCATACATCATCGGTTTATAATTCCTGTCAAAACCCTTCACACGCTTCTCTGCATTCTCCTTCGAAAGCTTAATCACCGGCATAAAAATCATCTTATCCAGAGCCACAGGTTTCTCCTCCTTCACCTCCTCATACTTCTTGCCGGCCTTGATCACGCACTGGTTGAGTGTGCCCGTCTCTTCTAAGATTTTATAAACATCGTCGAAATAATCATACCCTTTGTCGATATTTACGAGAATCTTACCCTTCGCGAGAGTCATGGCATCACGAAGCGTCGCCACCTTATGATCCGTAGCGTGACCGGCGCCGTTGCGCAGATTCATCTTCTTTAGTTCCGCAAGGGTGTACTCCTCCGGCGCACCCTGACCCGTCATCGTCCGGTCGATCTTCTTATCGTGCATAAGGATAATCTCGCCATCCTTAGTCTTCTTCAGATCCACCTCAACCATATCCACGCCCATATCGATACAGTTCCGAATAGCCTGCAGCGAGTTTTCCGGCGCATTTCTCCAGTCGCCCCGATGCGAAACCACAAACACCTTTTCTGAATTCATATCCTTGAGTTGCGAGAGCAAAGTATCCACCCGCGTCTGCCCCACGGCAACAGAGAGAAATGCGCCGAAAATTATTGATAATATAAATCGTCTCATAATTGTTTAGTCTAAGATAGTTTATAGAAAGCGCACCGAAATGGAGTTTACCATGCCGGTGCACCCTCGAAGTGTATTACCTATTTTACCTTATGTCGTCTTATTATTACTTGGTTGCGTAACCGGGATTTTGCTGCATATTCGGGCAAAGATCAAGTTCAGTCTTAGGAAGGGGGAAGAGAAGATCATCCTGAGTGATCTGCAATCCTACTTTCGCCATCGCATCTATAGCCTCCCCGGTGCGCAAAAGATCAAACCAACGATGAAGTTCCAACGGGAGTTCTATGCGGCGTTCCCAAAGAATAGCCTTTCTGAAAGCCTCCTGACTGTTAAGGTCTGCAGCTGTGTAAGTAGCGGCTTTAGCGCGTTCACGAATCTTGTTCAGATAGGTCATAGCTTCACCGTTTCCGCTGTAAGACACCTCGTTGAGAGCTTCTGCATACATCAGCATAATATCAGCAAAGCGGAGTATCGGTTGGTCGTATCCTACAGTCGCGGTTGTAGAGTCCAATGTATCATAGAACTTAACAAACGGAGTGTTATCCTTGTCAATGCTGGTAGTCTCTATCAATGCCTTGCGTTCGTCGGTCGCATCATAGCCTTGTCGCAGAACAGGATCTAACAGAGATGCATCCTTATAATATTGGTTGAAATTACGCCCCTCGCCTACGATTGTTTTGGAAAACCTGACAACAAACATCATCTCGTTATTCATTGAGTTCTCCATTTTAAAGACATCGAGAACATTCGGTTGCAATGAATACACCGACTTATATTCGTCAGAAAGGAGAGGTTTAAGGGTATTGACGCAGTCTTGATAACGATGCAAAGTTAAATATACCTTTCCAAGCATTCCGAGAGCAGCACCGGAGGTAGCACGTCCGGCATTATTCTTGTCATAAGTTTTGGGCAACGCACTTGCAGCTGCTTTGAAGTCATTTTCAATAAAATTGTAAATCTTATCCACATCATCGTGGACAGCTGCTCGTGATTCTTCGATGGTAAGCTCTTTCTCTACCAAAGGAACTGCGCCCCAAAAGCGGACCAAGTTAAAATACATCAAACCTCTGATAAATCTTGCCTCGCCCTCGAACTGTTGCTTTTTAGCTGCATCTTCGCATACTCCGAGATTGCTAAGCACAGCGTTGCAACGCATGATGGTGTGATAATGATACTGCCAAACGGAGGTGATGCAGGCATTGTCGGCTCCGGCGGTAAACTTATCGATATTGTAGTCGCGACCTGCATTTCCTCCGGGGTTTCTGTCTTCGATGTTGTCGGAACGAGTCTCGGCCATTGTCACCATAAACTCACGGTACATCTGTGTCTGTTGAAGATTGGCATAGCAGGCATTGACAGCCTCCTCAATATCGTTGTCGTTCTGATAGAAGTTAACTTTGGCGGCTACCGACTGGGGCTTTTCATCCAAAAAGTCATTACATCCGGTGCAGAAGGCCAGCATTACGGTTAAAACCGGTAATATTATCTTTTTCATACTTTTACTTTAGAAGTTTAAGTTAAGACCAAATACGAAGGACTTGGCTACAGGGTAAGTTCCGTAATCCACACCGGGCGTAAGAGGATTGCTGTTGTTGCTAACCTCGGGGTTATAGCCGCTGTATTTGGTGAAAGTGAAGGGATTGAATGTGCTGAAATATACGCGAAGTTTATCTACTCCCAATTTCTTCATCCAGGGCTTGGGCAGTGTAACACCAAAAGTGATATCACGCACGCGGAGGTATGAGCCATCCTCGATGTGCCATGTTGAGATTGTGCCGTTCTTACCTGTCGCGCTACGGTTGGCCTGTACTGTCAAACCGTTACCGGGGTTGTTCTCATCAATATATCGGTTGAGTGCATCGGTCATACAGTTGATCGAACCCTCCATGTTGTCGATATAGCGTTTGTTGATGTTTGCAATCTTATTGCCGTAGACACCCTGAAGCGAAGCACTCAGGTCGAACCATTTCCATTGCAGCTGAGTTGAGTAGCCGTAAGTGAACTTAGGTGCATAATTACCAACAATAGCTTTGTCATCATCATTGATTACGCCGTCTCCATTCTGATCCACATACTTGAAGTCGCCGACCTTGGCACCTGCGACGTATGCGATACGCTTATCATTCTTATCGGCTGCTATATTCAGTTCTTCCTGATTCATGAATACGCCGTCGGTAACTAATGTGTAATAATTTCCAATGGATTCGCCAACGCGGGTCACATAGTAGATAACGCTGTTAGCAACAGTGACTATCTCATTTACTCCACCGAGGTCTACCACCTTATTCTTATTCATAGCGTAGTTAAGGCTGTTGGTCCAGTGGAAATCGCCAAACTGATTATTGGTGGTAAGTGTGATCTCAAAACCTTTGTTGTTGACTTTACCTCGGTTCTCGAGAGTTGTGCCGAAACCTGTGATGTAAGGAACGGGTACGTCAAGAAGCATATTCGATGTATTACTGTTATACATCTCGAATTCGAGTCGGAACATATTGAGGACACCAAATTCAACACCAATATTAGTCATTGCAGTTTTCTCCCAACCCAAGTCCTGGTTACCGAAAGATGAGGGATAAAGACCGGTGTCAAGAACTCCTGTGCCAGTTCCGAATACATAATTATCCGGGTCAACCGATGCGTAAGCTGCGTAGTTACCGATACTGAAGTTACCCGAAACACCATAGCTTGCGCGGAGTTTCAAAGCGTCGAGCCAAGTCTGATCTTTTAAGAAACTTTCCTCTGACAGATACCATCCGGCAGATACAGAGGGGAAGTAACCCCATCGATTGTTAGTACCGAAGCGTGAGCATCCGTCACCACGGATAGATGCGGAGAGAAGATACTTATTGTCATAATTATACTGTGCGCGTGCAAAGACAGAAGCAAGACTCCAAGCCTGACGAGAAGAATCCCAAGTGGTGGCAACAGTTGATGCATTTAAAGTATGAACAAGGTCATTCGGGAATCCGTTTGCCGTGATTCTGCTTGCTTCGATGCTTTCTCTCTGCAAAGATTGACCGATGACAGCGTTAAGAGCATGCACATCTCCGAATTTGCGGTTATAGGTGAGAGTATTTTCCCAAGTCCAGCTGAGAGCATCTTTGGTGCGGAGAGTTCCTTCGGGATTAGACGGAGGAGTCTTATTAACAGAAGTGGGGAGTGTAGAAGGACGGTAAATTTCACGACGGAAACTGTTCCAGTTGGTGCTGAATTCAGTGCGGAAGGTAAGATCTTTGATGATGTTCCAATCGAAGAATAATTTTCCAAACACCTTGTTGCGTTTCATCTGGTCTTCACGCTCGTTTGCAAGAGCAACGGGGTTGAGCACGGCTTGCTGCTTATGACTCCAGTTGTAGTTGCCGAAATTGTAAGAGCCGTCTGCATTATATACCGGGAATATAGGCGCAATAGCCAAAGCCGAAGACATGATTGTTTCTTTGGTGAAGCGGTCATCAGTCGGTACGAGGTCGTATTTAATATGAGCGATATTGGCATTTACACCGAAGCGCACATTATTATACTTCACGTTTAAGTTAACGCGACCTCCGAATGTCTCTTGACCTGAGCCTATTATGATACCATCTTCCTTAGCGTAGTTGCCCGATACAAAGTAGTTTACACCGTTGGCACCGCCATTGACTGAAAGTGAATGTTTGGTGGTGAAACCGTTGCGAAGCACCTCGTCCTGCCAGTCGGTGTCGGTAAGCCCCGGCTCTCCATTCACGTATGGCATAATCTCCTCGGGGATGAGATAGGTGACGTTGGTGGTTCCGGCTTTCGCTCCAAGTTTGCTGAGACGCAGTGCGTTGTCGTCCTCAATGCTGCCGGTCAATCCCTTACTTTCAAGAAGGTCGAGATATGCGTTGTTGTGTGCGTCGTAGACAAGGCGTGCGAAGTCGTATGCTCCGAGCATATCGATCTTCTTGGTGCGTTGCTGCCAACCGGCGTAACCGCTATAGCTTACTTTGGGTTTGCCCTGTTTACCCTGTTTGGTGGTGATGATAACGACACCATTGGCACCACGCGAACCGTAGATAGCTGCTGCCGAGGCGTCTTTGAGCACTTCGATGCTCTCCACGTCGTTCATGTCAATACCGCCGAGAGGGTTGATCTGCGTGCCGGTAGCGTCAGAAGCTGAATCAGACAACGGTACACCGTCGACTACATAAAGCGGATCGCTTCCAGCGGTCACGGTACCTGTGCCTCGCACCTTGATCTGCATACCTCCGCCGGGCATACCTGTGCCCTGAGTGACCTGCACACCGGCCATCTTGCCGACGATGGCCTGCTCCACGCTGTTGGCCGGCATATCCGCAAGGTCTTCACCTTTCACTGATGATATGGAGGTGGTGACGTCGCGTTTGCGCATTGTGCCGTAACCTACCACAACCACTTCATCGAGGTTGCTTGCCGACTGGGCGAGCTGAATACGCAGCGGGGCAGCATCCTTGACGGTGACATTTTTATTCTGGTATCCCACGTATGATACCATCAGCACATCGCCCGGCTTTATATTCTTAAGAGTAAAATTTCCCTCAAGGTCGGCGCTGGCACCGTTGTTTGTGCCTTTCACGAGCACTGTGGCTCCGATCATCGGCTCATTGGATTCATCGACGATCGTGCCGTTGAGATCAAAGGCCTTTTTTGAAGAAACTGAGGTTTTTGAGGCTTGTTTCCCTTCTGTTACGGTCACTACATCGTCCGACATTCTGGTGTATGTCAGACCGGTAGCTTCCGATAACTTAGCCAGCACCTGAGGAAAGGCGGCATCCTTGAGTTGGATTGTCACTTCCTTGCAGTTGTCGACAAGTTTACTGTTAAAGGAAAAGTTCTGTTTCGATTGCTTTTCAATCTCCGCCAAAACTGTGCGGAGCGGACGGCGGTTGAAGTCTATGCTGACTTTCCCAGCTTCGGCATACGCGCCGAGGGTTCCGGAGGCTGCCACAAGGGCTGCCAGCAACAGACGTTTGCCTGATTTGCAGAATTTCACCATGCGTTAGATTTAGTTATTATTGTTGTTACTGATTCTCCAATACAGAGCTTAGTAACTTAAAGACTAAATCCTCACGCAAACGTACTGATAAATTTTTATGTTTTATAACATATTTCCACCTGGTTATTCGGTTACGGAAATGTGGACGTTGTAGATTTTCTCGAGGATTGAGATGGCAACCAGTATATTATCTGTGGGAATCACACCGGTGTAATGCTCGCCATTGAGGTTTTTATTGACCGACAGATGGCATCCATAAACTTCTTCAATCTCTAAGATAACTTCCGACATCTCGGCATTGTTAAACCGTAGTTTACCGGTTGTCCATGCTGTGGCGTTATTCTCATCTTCTAATTTCTTGATACTTATGGCGCCACTTGCGTAATTCAGTGTCGCTTCCTCATTGGGGGCTATCTTGACTACTTCTCCTGTTTTCAGCGAAGCGAGTGACACGGAGCCTTCAATCAGTGCTAATTTAGCATCTTCCGCTTGTGGGTAGGCTTTGAGGTTAAACACTGTGCCGTGAACGGTGACCTCGAGCTCCGCCGATTTGATCTTGAAAGGTGCGGTTTCCGATTTGGCTATCTTAAAATATCCTTCACCTTCGAAATCTATTGTGCGCGCATCTTTTGTGAAGTCAGAAGATTCATATCTTACGCGTGAGTCCTGATTTAGTTCTACGCTTGATCCGTCGGGGAGGGTCACAACGGTCATGCGACGGCTGTCGGTGGCTATGGCGGTCGAGACGGAAGTGGGATGGGTAAGCTTATTATAGAAATATATGTTGCCGAAAATCAAAATCGGAATGAGCAGTGAAGCCGCTATCGCTGCTACCTTTCTCCATATCGATGGTCTCGGTTTGTCGGCATTCATTATGTCGTCAAGTCTACCCTTGACCTCACTTTCCTTATCGGGATAAGTGCGGTCTGGAACGAACAGATTCATATCCTCGTCGATTATGGCATGAACCTCATCTTCATCTGCCGTTTTCACCCACTCTATGAATCGTGCGAGTTCTTCTTCTGACAGTTGATTTTTTCTATATTTCTCTATTATAGTCTTATCCATATCGAGAATCTGTTCTTGTTAATAGACTTTGAATATTGGTTAAAATAATGCAATCTTAGGATTTTAACTAAAAATTAACATCGACGAGACAAAGATTATTATCGGAATCATGAGCCGGGAACGAATGTAACGCAATCCTAACGAAAGACTGTTTTTCACGCTTTGCTCATTGATACCTAATTCTTCGGCTATTTCCTTATTGCTCATCTCTTTAATCTTCGACATCCTCACCACGCGGGCCTGGTGCGCCGGCAACTGGTCGATAATATCCTCCACTTTCTCTACAAATTGTGTATATTCCAATGGAGAATGGTCCTCGCGCCCTAAATGATTGCAATAGTTGAGGTAATCCACAAAACCGGGATTCGAAATGTTCTGCTTAAACCGCGTGAGCAGAAGGTTGCGGGTTATGACAAAGAGGAGCGACTTGACCGTATGCTCTGATTCGATCTTTTCGCGGTGTTGCCATAACCTAATGAATGATTCCTGAACCACATCCTCAGCCTCAGCCTCAGATTTCAGGAACTGCACGCTGTATTGATAAAGCGTCGGGAAATACCTGTGAAAAATGATAGAGAAAGCCTGTTCGTTCCCCTTTTTAAGAGAACGAATCAAACGGTTTTCTTCAAAATTCATCTTTCCCATGCGATACTAAGATAGCTTATTTCATACACTCCTGTCCTGTGCGGCATTGAGCATAATGGCTGCAAAATTAATCAAATATTCCCAAATACCTACCTCTAACTTTGCAGAATTACCCATAACTTCTCATTCCTAACTCCTAACTCTTAACTGTGGCGGTAGTGGGGGTGGTGGGTGAGGAGCTCGGTGCGGAGGCGGGAGCGGTCGAGGTGGAGGTAGATTTCGGTGGTGGCGATGGATTCGTGTCCGAGCATTTCCTGGATGGCGCGGAGGTTGGCGCCACCTTCGAGTAGGTGGGTGGCGAAGGAGTGTCGCAATGTGTGGGGCGATACTTTTTTCTGTATGCCGGCCATTGCGGCGGCGTCGCGTATCACATAGAAGACCATGATGCGGGTGAGTTGTGCTCCACGGCGGTTGAGGAAGAGGATGTCGCGCGCATCGGGCTTGATGTTGAGCCGTTCGCGGATGGGGAGGTATTCTTGTATCAGGCGTATGGATTCGGGCGAGAGGGGCACGAGGCGCTGTTTGTTGCCTTTGCCGGTGATTATCATGTAGCCTTCCTCGAAGTTGATGCGCGAGAGGCGTAGTTCCACAAGTTCCGATACTCGCAGGCCGCTGCCGTAGAGGGTTTCGATGATGGCGTGATTGCGCGGTGTCTCCTCTTTGTCAGGGTCAAGGGCGGCGATCATGCGGTCGATATCTTCTACTGATAATACATCGGGGAGGGTACGGCCGAAGCGTGGTGCTTCGAGGAGTTCACAGGGGTCTGTGGTGATGTAGCCCTCGATGCGCAGAAATTTGAAGAAGGAACGGATGCCGGAGATTACGCGCGCCTGCGACCGCGCTGAGATACCGAGGTCGTGGAGGGTGCAGAGGAAGTTGTGGAGGAGTTCGGTGGTGGCGTTGGCTACATCGGTGCCGCAATCCGTGATGTAGTCGAGAAGGTGCCTGACGTCGGTGGAATATCCCTGAAGGGTGTGTTCCGACAGTCCGCGCTCGAGACGCAGATAGCCGATGAAGTCAGTCACCAATTTTTCCGATTCTTGCAATGGCCGCATCTTTTTTTAGTTAGGGGTTAGGAGTTACGAATACCCACCTACGACAAACCGGCTTCCCCGAAACAACCTATGGGACACTGTTTGTCTCCGGGTGTTTGACGCGGTCGCGGCATGCCGCGACCCTACTTCTCACTTCTCGCCTCTCACCTCTCACTATAATTTCATGAGGTAACGTACTTTCCAGATAGCGGGGCGCGAGAGGAGGATGCAGTTGGTTTTACCTTCGAACATTACTCCCTCTTTCATGCTCTCAAACAGTGGCTCTATCCAGTCCGACGGAACGTTGCGGATAAGCAGTGTCTTGCCCGGCTGGGAGATAAAGCCGCGTAGTTTATCGAGGGGGATGTCGTTGCCGGAGGTTGCCAACAGATCCACACTTTCAATCTTCGCGACGGAATCGGTGAGGCGGATGTGGCGGTTGACCGCACGCAGCACAAAGCGGAAGCATTTGTGGGCTGACACAGGGAGATACGCACTTTTCGGGTTGGTGAAAGCGGCGATACGTAGGAGGGTTCGCGCTTTGGTCTCAAGGCGGTAGCGCATCGGCTCTTTGGTCAGGGTGCCCTCGATCTCTCTCTCTGCATAGTAGGCATAACCTCGCGGCGGGTTGATCACGCTCCCTACAAACCGATAGGCGTAGGGAGAGTGAACGCCGAAACCTCGCGAATGTCTGAGTCTCTGCAGAGCCTTAAGCATGGTTTATAATCTATTAGTTCCGCCTTGACGCGGTCGCGGCATGCCGCGACCCTACTTATGACGTTTGATTGCTATTAATCCCAAAGCGAGGGCGCAGAGGAGGTAGATGATGACCACGGCCACTACGGAGATGGTGTTGGTGACCTTCACCGACTTCGGATCGAAACGGAATGTTATGTCGTGACTTCCGGCCGGTATGCGCAGGGCACGGAGCACATAGTTCGCGCGACCGATCGGTGCCTCTTTGCCGTCGATTGTGGCTGTCCACCCCCACGGGAAGTAGATTTCGCTGAATACTGCCACACCTCCGTTCTTGGTGTTGACCTTATAGGAGAGAGCATTGGGGGCGTAAGAAGTTTCGTAGATAGTGTCGCCCGGCATTTTCTGGGGTGCCGTGCCAAGTGCGTTTTTGAATTTCGCATCGACTACAGCTAAGCGCGATGTGTCGAGCGAATCGAGGGCCGCCATCTCCTGATCGGCATTTTCTACATAGATAATACTATCCGGAAGCCAAGCGTTGCCGAGAGCATCGGGATTGACCTCGTATTGTTCGCCTGAGAGGAAGTATTTGGTGTTGAGCATATTGAGTACCCCCATGTTTCCCTTGGCGATCTGATGTTCGATGAGATCGTTGTATCGTGTGAGCTTGGCGGCATGATAACCACCGATGGTTTTGTGAAAATAAGATGAACGGGCCTGAGAGAATCCCGGAACGTCATATACGCGATAGTTGGTGGTGTCGCGCAAGATAGCTTCGTCGGCCTGAGTTTTGTTGAAAGTCTCATTCTCGACGGCGGGGCGGGTGAAGTTCTCGGAGTTCACATAGCGTTTACCGACAGAGAAGAGGTCGATAAGCATCACGGCCGTGAGCATAAGCACAAACATGGTCGGATTCTTGAACGCGCCTTTGAGATAGAGGAATATCACGGCTCCACCTAAAATAATGAAAATGAGCGAGCGGAGCGAATCTGCGCTTACGAGCGATAGGCGCGTCTGTCGGATTGCGTTCAGGATGTTATAATAAGCGGGGTTGGCGAACGCTCCGGCCTCTTGCAGTTGGGAAAGCTCGGTTGAGCTATAGGGTTCTCCGAAAATCGAAGGGGCTATCCATCCGAGGAGACAGATTGCGATGCCGAGACCGAAAACGCCATAGAACAGTGTGCCGTATCGTTGCAGATAACCTTCGGTGGTGATCATTTGCTGGATAGCCATTACTGCGAGCAATGGTATTGTAAACTCCACGATGACGAGTATGCTCGCCACTGCGCGGAATTTATTATAGGCCGGGAAATGGTCGATAAAGAAATTGGTGAAGCCCTCGAAGTTATGACCCCACGAGAGGAGGATTGCAAGCATGGAGACAGCGAACAGTGCCCATTTCATGTTGCTTTTCACGGTGAAGAGGGCGAGGATTGCCAAGAGAAGCACGAATGCTCCGACATATACAGGGCCGTTAGTCATCGGCTGGTTGCCGAAATATTGCGGGAACTGCGACAGGAACTGGAGTTCTTCGGGGGAGAGGTTGAGATCATTGGCCTTGGAGGTGTCGGCGAGCGACAACAGTTGCGTCTCACCGGCCACGGGTTTTATGGTTGCGCCACCCTTTACGTTTGGGATCAGCAACGAAAAGGTTTCATCCAAACCATAACTCCATGCGGTGATTGCCGATCGGCTCATACCCTCGTTCGATGCGCCGGGAGCAGGGGTGAGGTCGGTGGCCTTTCCTCTTACGGTCTCTTTGCTGTATTCGTAAGAATTATAGAGGCTCGCCGAGTTGGCGCCGACAGCGAGAAGGCCTGCTGCGATGATGCACGCGGTGGCGATGCCCCATTGCTTCATGTTGTGCTCCTTGATGGCTTTGCATAGCCAAGCGATGACCATGGCGAAGATCACGAAAAGGAAGTAATAAGACATCTGCGGGTGGTTGCTCTGGAGCTGTAGCGCGCCGAAGAGTGCCGCGAGGGCAGTGCCGCCGGCATACTTACCCCTGTAGCAAAGCGCGATACCTCCGATGGTCGGCGGTATGTAAGCCAGCGTTACGAACTTCCAGATATGGCCCGCGCCGATGATGATGATGAAATAGGATGAGAAGCCCCATGCTAAAGAGGCGAACAGGGCTGTATGCCACTTCATCTTCAGGCATAGGCACATGATGAAGAATCCCAGCATCATGGCGAAAAGGAGGTTGGCCGGAGCGGGGAGGCAGAGCGTGTAGACCTTCCAGATCCATGATATTGCGTCGCCTGCCGGATAAGAGGGAGCTATCTGGAAGTTAGGCATACCGCCGAAAAGAGAGTCGGTCCAGCGTGAGGACTCTCCTGTGGCCTCATGGAAGGCTTTCACCTCCTGACCGTTGGCTATGCCCTGCTGTATGTCGTGCTGCTGGAGCACATTTCCTTCCACATCGTCCGGGAAGAAAAAAATAAAGGCCGTGAGGGCAATCACTGCCACGGCCAATATTGAATATAGGTATTTACCTGATAATCTGAGATTCATAAGGTTGTTATGAGTTGGTTCGGTATGAAAAGGGGAGAGGTGTCTCAATCTTAGTCGAGCATCATTTCAGCAGGCTTGACCGACTTTTTGCGCGGTTTGCGAGCGTTGGGATCGTCGGTGGTTACGTCGATCTGACGGTTCATGCTCTGCTCAAGAGAGATAAGAGTCTCGGTCTCCATAACTCCGGGGATATGCTGGATCTTGTCGTTAAGAAGCTCCATAAGATGCTGGTTGTCTTTTGCATATACCTTGATAAGCATAGAGTAGGGGCCGGTGGTGAAGTGGCATTCTACCACCTCGGGCACTTTCTCGAACTCTTTTACGGCCTCACGATACATCGAACCTTTTTCAAGACGCACGCCGATGTAAGTGCAAGTGTTGAATCCAAGGGTCTTGGGGTCAACGATATAACCTGATCCGGTGATGACTTTCATGTCGATGAGGCGTTGTATGCGCTGATGGATTGCAGCGCGAGATACACCACACTTTACTGCCACGTCTTTTGAAGGGATACGGGCATTTTTCATGATTATATTCAGGATCTGACGATCAAGAAGATCTATTTTTTCCATAATTATTGATCGATAATGATATATGTGAGTTTTTTGATATTTAATGCAAAATTACATAATAATTACCAACTTTGCAATAATTACGTTAAAATTTATGGCAATATGATGTATAATTATTTGATAATTGCTTGTTATGTGACGTTTTGGGAGATATTTATCAGATATCCGCTCTCCGCTCATTGTGGCATCCTTGACTTTGCGAAGCGGGAGGTGAGGATGGCGGTGAAAAGACCGATTGCCACTACGGGTATAAGCGTGAGCAGAATGTCGTAGCCCTGAAGTTGCACGGGATAAGATGTCACAAGTAAAGATTCAGGATCGCCCTGCAGGCGTATGATCCCGAAATGCTGCTGCAACAGGGTGAGCATTACGCCAAGAGCGATGCCGGCTGCTCCGCCGATTCCGGTCACGAATACGCTCTGCCAGAAAAAGACGCTGCCGATGCCGCGCCGGCTGAAGCCCAATGCGCGCAGTGTGCCGATCGATTTCTCTTTGTCGAGCACAAGCATTGAGAGGGATGAGATTACGTTGAATGAGGCGATCACGAGGATGAAGAAGAGGAGCAGAAAGGTTATCCACTTCTCGATCGAGATCATCCGGAAATCCATCTCCTGTTGCTGAAGACGGTCTTTGATAATGAATTTAGCTCCTAAATCCTCTTTGAGCGTATTGATAATAGAGGATATGTTTGCCCCGACCTTGGCATTGATCTCTATTGATGAAGCCTCGCCGTCGTATTGCAGCAGTTCGCGCACGGTCTCGATGTCGGTGATGATTGTGTTTTGATCAATTTCCGATCGGTTTGTCTGGAAAATGTCGATTACGGTGACGCTGTCGGTGATAAACGAGGCGGCGGGGTTGGAAAGGTTCACTCTCCCTTCGCGGCGTGGTGCAAAAAGGAGGATGTTGTCGTCTATCTGTGCTCCGAGGCCGGCGGCGGTTCCGATGGAGATTTCGGCCGCGTTCTGCGACTTGAATCCTGTGACCCCTTTTAAAAATACCGGCATCTCCTGCGCATGGCAGATGGCGAGGGCGTTGTCGGCGAGTACGGGGACAGAGGTTGCCACGCCCGGAATCATGCGGAATCTTGCGGCTATTGAGTCGGCTTCGTCGAAGACTTTCCCTTTCGCCGGGGAGACGAGGATGTCGGGTGTGAGCACATCGAGGCGGTCGGTGATGGTCTGGCGAAAGCCGTTGAACACCGAGAGCACACAGATGATTGCGGCCGTGGCTACAGCCATGCCGCAAATCGACACCACAGATATGGCTCCCACCGCACTGTGTGATTTTTTAGATCTGAGATAGCGCCATGCGATTGCCGGCGCCACCTGCCCTTCACTTCTCACCTCTTACTTATTACTTCTCACTCTCGGCCGGAGTGGTTGTGCCGAGCAGACGGTCGATATTGTCGATGTAGTCTAATGAGTCGTCGAGATAGAACTGAAGATCGGGGCATTTGCGGAGCACCGATTTCACTGCCTGTGCAAGTTCGTAACGCACGGTCTTCGACTGACGCTTGATGTTTTCGAGTATCTCGTTTGCCTTTTCCGGCGGGAAGATGCTCAGGTACGCCTTGGCTATGCTGAGGTCGGGGGAAACGCGCACTGCGCTTACCGATACCAGCACATTGCCCATTGCCGCTGTCTGGCGGCGGAATATCTCGCTAAGCTCTTTCTGGATGAGTCTTGCTATTTTTGCTTGTCTTTTACCTTCCATGTCTTTGTATAATTAATAATCAATAATTAATAGTTAATGGTTGGTTACCCTTGATATTAACTAATAATCCTATCAATAGAAGAACGCCGAAACGTCAAGGAATGTTTAAGGGAGTTTGCGGATAAGTGTGAGGCCGTCGCGCAAGGGGAGAAGCACTGCCTCCACGTCTGCGCGTCGACGGATCATGTCGTTGAATTCACAGATTCCGCGAGTCTGAGGGTCTGTGGCCTTGTCGGGTTCGGTTACATGGCCGTCCCAGAGCGTATTGTCTGCAAAAATGAATCCACCGGGTTTCACCAGAGGGAAGACGAGGTCGAAATCCTCGCAGTAACGCCGTTTGTCGGCATCAAGAAACGCCAGATCGAACGTCTCGGGTTCCCAGTCTTTCAGAAGCTCCTCGGCACTTCCTAAATGTAGATTGATTTTACGGCCGCAGGGTGCGAGCGAGAAACTGTTGCGGATGAAATCCTCCAGTTCGTCGTCGATTTCGATTGTGTCTACTGTGGCGTCATCACCAATGGCTTCAGCGATACACATTGATGAGAAGCCTGAGAATGTGCCTAACTCCAGCACCCGTTTCGGGCGGATCATACTTACGAGCATTTTGAGCACTCTGCCTTGCAGCAATCCCGAGCACATCCGCCCATTGATGAGATGGATATTCGTGCGCCGCTCAAGATCGTGGAGATATGAGGGCTGTGGTGTGGAATGCTGTTCGGCGTAATCGTAAAGGTCGCGGTTCATCGTCAAAGATCGAGTGAAAGAAGATAACTAACGGCTAAGTGGTATCCCTGACGCCCGCAACCCGTTATGACTGCATCCGCGCTTGCTCCTGTCACAGACTTAGCCCTGAAACTCTCGCGCGCATGAATGTTGGAGATATGCACCTCTACAACCGGTATGTCGCAGTCGGTGATAGCGTCGGCGATGGCGTAAGAATAATGGGCGTAGGCACCGGGGTTAATGACGATACCCATCGTGTTAAGGTCTTCGCCCGCTTGCTGAATACGGTCGATGATCTCCCCCTCCGAATTGGACTGGAAGAACTCTAACTCCACGTCGGGGAAAGCGTTTTGGAGTTTTGTATTGGTCTGCTCAAGGGTTTCCGAACCGTATATTTCCGGGTCGCGTGTACCCAGGTTGTTAAGGTTCGGCCCGTTGATGATTGTTATCTTCATTACTTGTTTAGTTAGGAGTTAGGAATGAGGAGTTAGGAAGAATTTCATCACCCGGAGACAAACAAAGTTGATACGCTCATCTGCGACAAACCGGCTTCGCAATCTTGTGAGCTTGCGGGGGTGGATACGAAAAAGAGGAGCAAGTAACCGAAGTTAACACTGCTGCTCTTCCTCTCTCCTCAGCGGTGCGGACGGGACTCGAACCCGCGACCCCATGCG
>JAIEAO010000057.1 GCA_029071345.1 Muribaculaceae bacterium
ACTGGGTATCAATCCTTTTAACTATAATTGTTTTAATCCACAAATGTTTGTCTCCGGGTTGTTGAGGCGGTCGCGGCTTGCCGCGACCCTACTTCTCACTTATCACTTATTACTTATTACTTAATCCCGCTTTCCTTCACATCTATCCATCCGCGGTCGGAAACTCCGGCGGGGGTGATGCTGTAGAATCCCATCTTAGCGCCGATCCATTTTCCGGCGCGGGCCGTGAACGATCCCGCCTCGCGGAATTTCTTGCCGTCCTCGCTATAACTGAAGGTGCATTTGCCCCCTTCGGTCACCGATACGCGCAGCCAGATGTCGCACTCCATGTTGGGATGCAGACCGGCGTTGTAAACACGGGTAGGCTTGATAACGGCGATCTCGCAGGTCTCCTCCGCTCCACCCTGCTCGGCATCCTTGCAGGTGGTGAAGGTCATGACGAAGTTGTCACCCTTTTTCATAAGACCTAAGCGGGCGTAATCCCAACCCATCACCACCAATCCCGAAGAGACACCCTCGGCGTTGGCCTTTGCGGATATCTGCACTTTTGAGGTGAAAGTGAATTTCTCGGCGGGGAATTTCTGAAGCCAGAGGTTAGGCACTTCCCAAAGATTCACGAAGCCGTCAGAAACCTTATGACCGTAGATGCGCATGAGAGCATCGTTGGAAGGGAATCCGAACATTTCGTTATAGTTTCCATGCCATTGATAAAGCATAGAGGGGTTATCGTTGATGTCACCCTCAATTTTCGCTGATGTTTTAGCAATCGAGGGCTTGCGCCATTTTCTCACCGGATCGCCGCAACCGTCGCCATCCTTGTCGTTGCCGATCACGGGCCAACCCTCTTTCCATTCCATCGGGTTGAGATGGATGATGCGGCCGTAAGCCCCGCGGTCCTGAAAATGCACGAACCAGTCTTCTCCGTCAGCGGTCGTTACCCATGCACCCTGATGAGGGCCGTTGATGTCGGTCTTGCCCTGCGCCATCACGATCTTGCTCTCGTAAGGGCCGTAGATATTTTTAGAGCGCATCACGAGCTGCCATCCATCGACAACACCGCCTGCCGGAGAAAAGATATAATAGTAATCACCCTTGCGATAGAGTTTCGGGCCTTCGATCGTATGATTCACGCCGTCGTTGCCGTCAAAGACAATAACAGGGTCGGAAATCAAGCTCTTGCCGTCGGCGCTCATCTCGCTCAGAGTGATGATGCTGTTGAATCCCGCACGGGAGGCCGCCCAACCGTTGGCGAGGTAAGCCTTCCCATCCTCATCCCAAAACGGCGTGGGGTCGATCCAACCTTTTCCTCCTTTCACCAATACAGGCTCGCTCCATTTCCCTTCGGGGTTCTCGGTCTCAATCATGAAGACACCGAAATCGGGATCGCCCCAATAGATGTAATATTTGCCGTTGTGATAGCGTATGCAGGGTGCCCACACACCTTTGCCGTGACGCGGCTCGGCGTTGTAGAAGTCCTTCGGGGGAAGAAGCGGAAGCGCATAGTTCACAATCTCCCAGTTCACCAAGTCGGTGGATTTCAGGATAGGAACACCGGGGGCGGAATGAAAGCTGGAGGCCGTCATATAGAAAACCTTCCCGTCGGGGGAGGCTGTAACGTCCGGGTCGGAATAATCCGCGCAGATGATGGGATTGGTATAGTCACGTCCCGACAGATTCGCAGGATTGGAGACCAATGTGCCCCCGAACGCTGCAAACACCTGCAGGAATGCAAGAATGAGATATGTAGGAAAACGTCGGTTCATATTGAGGCGTTAGGTTTTATGTAGGGACGCACCATGGTGCGTCCGAAATCGTATTTTTTAAGCGGACGCTCCATGGAGCGTCCCTACTTTTCATTGATCAACATCGGTCGTTGTTTTGAAAGTTCAGGTTGTCGGATTAACCGACAACCTGAGATAGAACCATAACTACTAATTGTTTTTAGGATCAAAAAACAACCTTTACAAAACTAATAACCTTTGTTAACCAAATCTACTACTTTTTCTGATGATGACTTGTTTGTCATCTTTTACATCTGTTAATACGCGCATCTCCCGCTACACACTCAATAGGGTTGAAATTTTATTGCAACTCCACCGCGCGGTTTGAGGTCGAATTTGAGTTTATCTTTGGCGCTTACCTTCTTATTTGTAATTTTAACCTTTGTCTTGGTTTTGATTTCATCCCCTCCATCTTCGTATATTTCAGCCATATATCGTTTGCCGGGTGTAAGGAATGAGAGATCGATCACCTCCTGACCGCCATCGTTATTGGCAAGAGAGGCAGCCCACCATGTCTCACCTTTTTTTCTTGCGATGGTGATACCTTTTCCGGGATAACCGCTCAAAACTTTCGTATCGTCAAACACTGTCTCCAGATCCTCGAACCATTTCACCTCCGGCTCGCCGTTGTAGCGCGTGGGGTTGTCATACCAGAAGATGGTCTGCAGGGGGCTATAGAACACTAACGATGCCGCCAACTGATGCGCGTGGGTGTTTTTGAGGCGCGGATCGAAATAGCAGATGGTGTAGTCGGCTGCTCCGTTGAGCATACGGGTGAACGGCAGGGTCGTGTTGTGGGTGGCGTCGGGGAATTCCTCGTTTCCGCAGATACCCTCCTGGGTCAGGAGGTTGGGATAAGTGCGTGAGAAACCCGAAGGACGGAACTCATCGTGAATGTTCATCATCAGTTCGTTTTCAGCGGCCTTGCGCACCATATCGTGGAGCCAAGTGGCCCAGCGATGGGAGGCATACTGCACAAATCCCGATTTCACACCTGCAATTCCCCACTCCTTCAGCAGCGGGAAAAGTTCGTCCATCTGCTTCATGAGGGCATGCTGGTTGACATAAAGCCAAACGCTCACACCCTTCTCCTTACCGTAGTCGGTTATACGCTTCATGTCGAGCTTATCGATCACTTTCGTGGCATCGCCGTCATGGCTGGTGCAAGGCACATACCAAAGCCAGTCGAACAGCATATAAGGGATGTTGTGCTCGGCACAAAAGTCAATGTTCTTCAGTCCGGCCTCGGTGGTGAGTGTGGTGCATCGCATGATCTTGCCCGGCTTCACCCAAGAGAAATCTCCCTGCGCCGGAGGGTTGAGGTTGTTGACAATATCATTATTTTCAAGAAGTTGAGTTGGAGTGTCGGCAGTCATGATTATCTTCCACGGAGTGGCGTAATAGGTCACGATATCCACCGGTGAATACATCACCGATGAGAGGGTGTTGGGCTTGCCGGCGCGTGCCTGCAATTTCGTAAGGCACCAGTCGTCGACATCAGCATCCAAGAGGGCCACCCACTGCCCTGACGGAGTTTCGAGAGTCAATGCACGCTCCACCGGGCGCTGAATACTGTCGACCGGGGTATAGTCAAACGTGGATTGCGCCCATTTCTCGCTCCATGCCATCGTTCCCTCCGGGAAGGTATAATCGGTTAGGTCTTCGCTCACCTTATGGAAGATAGCGGCGGGATGTTCGGGGAAGAAATAGCGGAAAGCGAGACCTTCATCGTAGGCGCGCACCTCCACGTCGAGGCGATAGTAGCTCTTATCCTTGCGCGAGGTGTGAAGAGTGGCGGAATTGTAGCGGTCACGCACCGTGGATCGTTCACCGTAGAGGGGATGCCACACAGAGTCTACCGGCGCATGGTAAGTGACGGAATCCACCGTGAGCATATCCATCCAGCACTCCGGCTGCTCAAGGTCGCGCTTGCCGAGGGCCATCTCCCAGACCCAGTTGTCGAGGTTAAGACCCGCGCGCGAGGGCAATATCACATCCTTGCCGTCGACGCTGACAGAATAAGTCAGTTCGTTGGCAGGTTTCGAGAACTCGATTTTGTTGCGTCCATCCGGCGATGTAAGGCTCAATACATTCGGATTAGCCGAAACACCCAGAGCCGGAATCAACGCAAGTATCAATAATTTCTTCATATTAATTTAGGCCTTAGGCCTTAGATTTTAGGTTTTAGATAATTCTAATAGATTTTTGTATAAGCCGCGAGCTTTAGCGAAGCGGTTCTTACTTATTACTTATCACTTATTACTTATCACTTAGCTCCCAATAGACCACATAGCGGCAATGGTGAGCATCATAGAGCGGGAGGAGCTCGATACCTTCCGAAGTGCGGAAACGGAGATGTCCGGCCTCGCGGGTGATGCTCTTCTCAGGATGCGCCTTATCCAAAGCCAAAGATGTGGGGATATTCGCGGGGATATTGTAATTGTAGGTGTAATAATCGTTGCGGACGGTAGGATCGGAGAAGGGTGCAGGGGCCGCCATACCCTCGGTGCCGACATTGCCGGCAAGCACAATCGGACCGTACATCACCGCTGCCCTGCTCGGGTCGTCGGGAGTGGCTTCAACGCGAAAACTCATCGGGTATTCCACCTCAACCTTGTCTCCCTTATTCCATTTCCTATTGATCTTGATATATGATCCCGGTTTCTCCTTGACATTTACCTTCTTGCCGTTCACTTTCACTGTTGCCTTTCCGCTCCATGAGGGATAACGGAGCGCAAGTGTGAACGCCTCAGTCGGTTGGGATTCCACCGTGAAAGTCACGTTGCCGTTTTGCGGGAATGCCGTGGTCTGACGCAATTTAAGACCTTTCTCTTTCCAGTTCAGCACAGAGGGTATGACGAGATTTACGGCTAACTCATCATCGTTATGGTAATAGATTCCCTCGGCATATTTGGCGTGGCTCTCGAAACCGCTGCCGACACAGCACCAGAACGACTGTTCGGGCGTTGAATAGACCTTATAGGCACCGCTGAGGAGCGGTAGGAAATAACATACCATACCTGTCACTGTGTCCTGCTGCGCGAGGATATGATTGAAGAGTCCGCGCTCGTAATAATCAGCCACTTCAGGGCTACCGTCCTGGCAGAAAAGGTGACGCGAAAGTTTGAGCATATTATAGGTGCAGCAGGTCTCGCCCGTATAGCCGTTGATAAATTTAGACATCTTGTCGGGGTCGAAATAATGCTCTTTCTGACTGCTCGAACCGGTTACAAACGAATGATGGTGCATCATCTCGTCGGCAAAGAGATTCGTGATGTCACGACTGCGGCTATCGCCCGTCAGCTCGTAATTACGGCTCTCCGCTATCACCTTGGGGATGAAAGTGTTGGTATGCTTTGTGCCGAAATCGCGGTTTCCCTCGGCCAAGGGGTCGATCACATCGTTGTGATAGAAATATTGTGCGAGTTCGCGGTAACGGTCATCGCCCGTTACGGCATAGAGATTGTAGAAAGCCTCGTTGACACCGCTGAACTCGTTGCGGAGCATCTTGCGTCTAACCTCCTCCGGCTGCCCGATGAGCTTGCCATAGGCCCAGTCGCCCATCTTTTTAGCTACCTCCAACGCCTCCTGATTGTCGGTATAGAGGTACTGGTCGATGAGTCCGGCGAAAATCTTGTGCAGCGTATACCACGGTGCCCAGACGCTCTCGCCTCTAAGGTTGCGGTTGATAAGTTCCTCGGGATAGGCACTCAGGTAGCCGTTACCTAACGCTTTCTGCACCTGAGCAAGCCCCGACACTATGCTGTCACCTTTCAGCTTAAAAAGCTCGTCGCCCGTGGCTGCGTACATCAATCCGTAGGACGACATTAGGTGTCCGGTGGTGTGACCGCGCAAGTCGCAGTCCAACGATTCCCAACCACCTAATTTCTTCACGCTCTCATAACCACCCTCGACCCCTGCGAACACACCGGCATTGTTGCGGAAGCTATGTAGCAGACGATTGACAGAAATCGAGGCCATCCATGCGGAGTCGCGTTTCAAGTTATCATGAACGCGCCCGGGGAGCAGACGTACATCCCTGAGGTCGAAGCTCTTATATTTTACAGGGCTTTTGACTTCAAGGGCCATCTTCCCTTCGTGCTGACCGGGATAAACCGACTGCGCAGCTACAGGAAGCATTCCCGCGGCAAGAATGCCAACTGTCGCAAAAAAGATTATTCTCTTCATTGTTTGTCTCCGGGTGTTTTGAGACGGTCGCGGCATGCCGCGACCCTACTTATTACTTATTACCTATTACTTCTTACTAATTACCTCTCACTTCTCACTGAAATTCTTCTCACTTCTCACTAACCTTGATTTTCACCATGTCGCCGTCACGCTTCACAATCATTGGCGCACCATTGACCGTAAGCGTCGAGGGGTTGCCTTTTACTTTAAAGTTCATCTTGGGCTGACCGCTGACCGCCACGTCGAGTTTCTTGCCGTCGGGTTTAGCCACGACATTGAGCTTCGACAGCGATGAGAACCACGGGGTGCCGTCGCGACGAACCGAACTGCCGTAGCAGATGAACATCTCATCGGGATTTGACGCGTTTCCACCTTCGGGATAACTTACGGCCAACATATAGGCATCGGTGTTCCAACCGTCGGCATCGATCCATGAATTCATGTGCATCAGTCGACCATCGGCAAGCTGATTGATATAGAGGTCGGTGATTTTGCCGTTATGCGTAATGCGCACGCCGATCCAGTCCTTACCTTCGCGGCGCTCGAACTTCGGGAGATTCTTGTCGTCGGGAGAATCCTTGAGGGTAATGGCGGTCACACCTTTCACCTTGTCGGTGATTCCCGGCAGATGGAACGAGTAATATACCTCCTCCCCTTTCAGGTCTTCGGTCGGGGCCTTTATCTCCTCCCAATAGAGGTCTTCGGGGTAGTCATGCACGAAATTGGAGTAGGCTAACTGGCGCGGATAGAGAGGACGAAGGGCGATGGCTGACTCGCCGTTTGTGATGTTGAGGTCGAAACCTTTCTTTTCAGCCTTGCCTCCGGGATGCCAGAGCCATTCGTAGTTACCCGCCTCATGCGAACCGAGGTCGTCGATAATGTAGATCACGTTGTCGATCCACAGGTAATGACGGAAGTTGCGGTTGAGCACGTGCGACATCGGACCTGTGCCGTCGGCCAATACATATTTTATGTTACCGGCGTCAAGGAGTCCGCTCATCGAGCCGGGGAGCATCGAGCCGTGATACTGCTGATGGCGCGGCTGACCCTGACCGTTGAACTTCACAACGTTGTGGGCGTCAGACTGGAAGAAATAGTTGCGGTATTCCGGCTTGCCGTAGCTACAGTTACCCGCGTCTTTGAGAATATCGACACCTTTATGGAAGATAACGAAAGAATTGGCATCGGCGTGGGAGTGATTCCATGTAATACCCGACTTGGCGGCAAGCATGGTCGCGTCCTTATCCCAGGAATCGCGCATGGTGGCCCAACCGAAGTCTTTCCAAAGATGCGATTTCGGCAGATTTGGAGTCTTGGGGGCATTGGCCAAAGAGGGCATATAGAGGAAACCGAGTGGGGTGTTGGGCATAAGGCCCTCCTTGTGCTGACCCGGAGTCACCTGAGATGCGTACCAGAGCGTAGCGGGATTTTTGTCGCCCATGGCGTAAGATAGAATCATCGATCGTTCGCCGGTCACATTCTTATGGCTGTCGCCGAAATTGATGCTGTATAGTTCCCCGGTGCGCGGATATGCCATATAGCAGAAGAAGGGGGCAAGCTGCTCCATCTGAGGAATCTCCTCTAACTTGGCGTTGGGGTGAGAGTTGAGCCATGCCAAGCGGAAGATAAGGGCCTCCGACGAACCGAAGCTCGCATAGTTGATACTCTCGTACATACCGCCGTCGCGGTCAAAAGTCTTCGGTTTGTGCTGGATCACGTCGCCGTTGAAGTCGAACCATTCGGGAAGCACCTCGATCAGCGCCTCGGCACCTTTGCGCGCCTGTTCGTTCTCGTTGCTGATTGCGAGTGCAAGGAGTCCGCCCATCCCGGCGCATGAGGTCCACCAGTTGTGACCCATCGAATTGAGCGAGTGGATGCGCGTCGGCTCCATCACCCAGTCACCGAGCAGTGGTTCCACCGCCAAGCGGTACATCCCGTCGGCAATCTCCTTGTGCTCTTTAGGTGTCAGGAAATCGTAGATCACGTCATAGGCCACAGCCACCTGATAGCTACGGTGAGCCATCTGCAGTTCACTGCGCCATGCCGGAGTGCGGGCCAGCATCTCGCCGTTGCCCCATGATTTCGTCTTGGCAACTTCGAGCAGGATATTCCTGAGCTTCTCGGCATACTTCTTCTCGCCGGTCATCTGATAGGCCAACGCAAGGTGCTCGAGCTTCATTATATCCCATTTCCCTTCGAGCTGCTGGTCGGCAATACTCTTGATACCCTCCCAGGAGCGTTGCATCACGGTGTCGGTCTGCACTGCTTTCTTCGCCGCTGCCACTCGCTCGGGAGTGTGCAGCAACGAGGGATGATTGATTTTCTGCGCCGAGATGGCCGACGCCGCAAGGGATATTATCGCAGCCACAATGGCCGTAAAGATCTTTCGCATATTTCAGTTTTCAGTTTTCAGTTTTCAGTTTTCAGTTTTCAGTAGGGACGCGATATATCGCGTCCGCGCATATTTCGGGCTTGCGC
Organism: Muribaculaceae bacterium; assembly: GCA_029071345.1. Taxonomy (GTDB): domain Bacteria; phylum Bacteroidota; class Bacteroidia; order Bacteroidales; family Muribaculaceae; genus Lepagella. The sequence goes on from JAIEAO010000057.1 coordinate 8,448, forward strand.
CCTCAACACAGTCTGAATTTAGTGATAAGGCGGAGTGTCCATAACTCCTAAATCCTAACTCCTAACTTCTAATTATTTAAAAACGACATTATTCACATGCTCGCCGATGAAGATGCGGGCGAAATCGCCTGTCTTATACCATTTCGGTTTGCCGGGCATATCATCGCAGATGTGCACGCCGTTGATCACGAGGTTATCGAAGGTAATGTTGTCGACCGTGCGGTCATCGTCATAACCGGCGATTATCGACATCTCGGCGTTGTTGCCGTTGTAGGTGATATCCTTGAAAAGCACATCACTCACCTTTCCGCCGGGAGCCTTGCAGTATTTCAGATTGAACGGCAGACGGATATTGAAGAGCTGACCCTGACGGAAATCCTCGACGCGGATATTGTCGAAAACCAAGTCGCGGACGATGTTATTGTCGCCGCAGACGATCGCCATGCAACCCTGATAGTCGATCTGCGCCTCCTTGTGGTCGAGAATGTCGATGTTGCGGTAAGTAACATTGCTGATGGTGTCGGCCGGAGCATCCACACCGATTTCGGTAGCGGCTCCGTGCAATCCTATCATGATGGGGTGAGCCACATCGGCCCATAGCGTAGAGTTTTCCATCAGAATGTTGTCGCATCCACCACTGAAACCCTTGCGGGTGGCATAGATAGTGGAGCAGTCGTCGCTGTTTCGGCAGAAGACGTTGTTATAATGCACATTGTTGCTGGCGAAGACGTTCATGCCGTCGCCCCAGCCGTAATAGCTTATCGATTTCACGTTGTCGATGTTCACGCCGTCACTCTTACCCACGGGAATCTGAGTCACGATCACACCCTCGGCGTCGACATCTTTCGAGCGTTTGATATAGATACCCTCGCCGCGACCTTCGGGATGAATCTCGCCACGACCGTAGAAGCGCACGTCGTTGACACCGTCAGCGATAAGTTGACCGTAAACCCTCGCGCCGCCGTCGACATAGACCGTCTGACCAGAAGCCACGCGCAGAGTATCGCCCGGCAAGCGGTGAACGCCGGGGCCGAAATAGATCAGCTTCTTATTCTTACCCTTCTGCGCAAGTTTGATTTCCTTGGCCGAGGGGCGGTGAGAGTCGAGAGGATTGGCGAAAAGATGAAGGTTATGGAAGATATCACCGTTAACCTCCACCGAGAGATTGCGCGGACGGTCGAGCGTGAAACGCAACGTGTCGCCGCACACCTCCGGCTTGAGATCGTAGGAAAGCGGACGGATACGCGCCGACTTCACCGATTCGCGGTGGGCAATCACCTCCACATCCACAGGTCCGTCAAAATCGAAATAGGCCATAGAAGCCACTGAAGTGCTGTGCTTAGCACCTATCACTTCATCCACTTTTACAGGGTATGAGACCACCGGCTGCCATGCTCCGCCATTCTGACGCACGTTGATCGTGAAGTCATTGATCGTCGGCACACCCTGACCGGCTGGATAAGTCACCAACTCTGCATCGGCATACAGAATCCCGCACGCCAACGCCGAAAACGCTATTATTTGTCTAAATTTCATCACTATTAATTCTTTTGACTCGGTCGCGGCATGCCGCGACCCTACATTAGGCGAAGTGTCTAAAACTCCTAATTCCTAACTCCTAATTTCTAATTATTAGATACGATTAAATCTGCTTTTCCACCTAATCCTCTCCAAAGATACAAAATAAAAAGCAGAGACACTCATTGAGCATCCCTGCAATTTAGATTTCCGTCTTCGTTTTTCAGTAGGGACGCGATATATCGCGTCCGTATGGTCGGAGCGACACTTGCTTGCAAGTGTCGAAAATATTATTGGCGCGGGCGGGCAGTTGCAAGCAACCGCCCCTCCGAGTTTGTCGCTGTGGACGCGATATATCGCGTCCCTACAATAGGCGGAGTGTCCATAACTTCTAACTCCTAATTCCTAATTAAAAAATGACTTTAGTGGTCTTTTCTCCCTGACGCTTGATGTAAAGCCCTTTTTCAGGATTAGCGACCTTGATACCCTGGAGGTTGAAATACTCAACAGGTGCATCCTCATCGCCGAAGATCTCCTCAACGCCGGTGCCTACCATCAGCACAAGGTTACCGTTACCGTCTGATCCAAGGCTATAACCCTCGTTGGTGAGTACGAATTTAGAAGGATCCACATCACCGATTACCACTGCATTCACATCACCATCGGCCTGTGTAGCAGTACCCACAGAAGCGAGCATATCAGCTGAAAGTGTGAGCTTGATGGGCGTCTCGTTGGTAAGGTCAGAAGCCTCGATGCTGTTGAAGGCAGTGAGGTTTACGGTAAGACCTTCATTCGCACCTGAAAGGCGTAGCATATTGTTAGTGTTAATGTTAACGAAACCGGCTGCGTTGCTTACGGTGCAGTCATCGAAAGTAACGTCATTGAGCGCGAGCACACCTCTCTTGATGTTGAAAAGGCCGTTAGTATTGGAAGAAGAGATTTTTCTAAGGATCACCTTATCCAAGGTGAGCACATAATTAGTTTTATTGTTGGCATTGTGCTCAAATACAGGCTGGTTGCCCGGACCCTGCTTAGGCTCGAAGATGAGATTTCTGAAAGTCATGTTGCTGTTTGAGCCGGTGTTGAAAAGAAGTTTGTTATTGAAATCCTGCACAATCTTTTCATTACCTGTGGCACCCTCGACAGTGATAGACTTCATAGCGGTTCTGTCGGCAATGATTACTTCGGGAGCCACGATAGAAAGTACGTCATTATTCACAGCTGCGTTGTAGGCATCCATGAAATTGTCATACTTCACATTAGTAGTGAGGTTTACAACCACAGGCTCTGTTTCGATAGAAGCTTTGAGGTCCTCCTCGCTCTTATACCAGTTGATTTCGGAAACAATAAAGCTCTTCTGAGACTCCTCGGTGATGTCGGGGATTTTAATTTCGATACGATCGATAGTAAGGTCTTCGGCAGCATCTTTCCAGAGATTGCCTTCGATAGCCCAGTAATATGTATGATTACCGTCGGCATCCTCAATATCTCCTGTATACTTATTATTGCCCTTGTTGAGACCCCAACCTGTCTCATTACCGATCCAAGAGCCGTCTTTATTTTCGGGGTTAAGTTTAACGCTGATATTAAGCTGGAGATTACAGCTTGCCGGACGGGACCCGATAAATTTGAGGGCAAATACGCTGTATTCACGAGAATTGATGGTGAAATTCATATCAGCACTCTTACCACTATTATAGTAGAGGTCAGCACGATATTTGGGTGCATCCTGAGAGCAAGTTATCTTAAGACCGCCGGGTACCTGTTCTGTGATAGCGTTATGACTAACGGACCATCCTGCGGGGAGTCCTTTGGCGAAATTAGCCGGAAAGACTTCATTAAAAGCCTTCTGGGCGAAAGCCGCGGTGGTTGCCATCAGCATTGCGGCGAGTGTGAGTAAAGTTTTTTTCATTTCGTTAGTTTTTAGGTTGTTTGCCTAATAATACGAACCACCATCCCCATACACTCAATTTCCTTCCAAATTTTTCAGTAGGGACGCGATAAATCGCGTCCGCATAGTCGGAGCGACACTTGCTTGCAAGTGTCGAAAATATTATTGGCGCAGAGGGGCAGTTGCAAGCAACCGCCCCTCCAGATTTGCCACTTTGGACGCGATATATCGCGTCCCTACAATAGGCGGAGTGTATAAAATTCCTAATTGCAGTCGGTCTAAGCGCCTTCGGCGCCGCGCACCGGCCTTCGGCCGACGTCCGCTCTTAGCCGACATGCGATTATTTTCATAATTCATAACTTATAAAATCACTTTAAAGGTCTTCTCGCCCTGACGTTTGATGAAGATACCTTTCTCAGGATTAGCTACCTTTACGCCCTGGAGGTTGAAATACTCAACTGCAGCGTTCTCGTCAGCCTCGATCTCGCTTACTGCAGAACCCTCGTCAACAACGAGTATCAGATTACCCTGACCGTCAGCCTCGAGTTTGTAACCTTCGTTGGTGATCTCGAACTTATCAGCAGCCACCTCGCCGAGAACTACAGCCATAACCTCAGTGTTTTCAGCAGTAAGGGTTGCGATAGCCTCGTCAGAAAGGGTGATCTTCACGGGAGTGGTGTTTGTGAGCTCGGAAGCCTCGATGCTGTTGGCAGCTGTGAGGTAAACCTCAAGACCTTCGTTGTCACCTGTGAGGCGGAGCATATTCTTCTCGTTGATAGTCACGAAACCTTTAGCCTCGCTTACGGTGCAGCCGTTGAATTTAACATCGTTGAGCGCGAGAACACCCTGCTTGATGTTGAAAAGACCATTGACGTTGGAAGAAGAGATATTGTTGAGGGTAACGTTAGTCATGGTGAGTGTCTGAGCGTTTTTGCCGTTGGCATTGTGCTCAAACATCGGCTGATTGCCGGGACCCTGAAGAGCTTCGAAAATGAGATTTTTGAAGACCATGTTGCTGTTTGAGCCGGTGTTGAAGAGGAGCTTGTTGTTGAAGTTCTGGATGATCTTCTCGTTGCCTGTTGCGCCTTCGAGAGTGATTGATTTCATCGGAGTTCTATCGGCGATGATGATTTCGGGAGCTACGATAGAGAGTACATCGTCAGCCACGGCTGCGTTGTAGGCATCCATGAAATTGTCATACTTCACATTGGTAGTGAGGTTTACAACCGCAGGCTGAGTCTCGATAGAAGCCTTGAGAGTCTCCTCATCCTTATACCAGTTGATTTCAGAAACGATGTAGCTCTTATGAGCGTCGTCAGTGATATCGGCCATCACCATCTCTACACGGTCGATTACGAGGTCCTCGGTGGCATTTTTCCAAAGGTCGCCCTCGATTGTCCAATAATAAGTATAGTTGCCGTCGTTATCCATGATGGAGCCGGCATATTTATTATTGCCCTTGTTGAGACCCCATGCCTCGTTGTTTGGAGTGTTCTCTCCGATCCAAGACCCGTTTACGCTGATGTTAAGCTTGAAGTTGCCGCTTCCGGGGCGGTTGCCGATGAACTTCACAGCGTAAACGCTATAGTCACGAGAATTGATAGTGAAATTCATCTCTGCGTTACGAGCCTCGTTGTAATAGAGGTCGGCACGATATTTAGGAGCATCCTGAGAACAAGTTATCTTAAGACCTCCGGGCACCTGCTCAGTGATACCGTCCTGCTTAACGGTCCAGCCTTCGGGGAGACCGTTGGCGAAATTAGCCGGGAAAACTTGATTGAACGACTTCTGCGCGAAAGCGGCAGAAATGGCGAAGACCGCCATTGCGAGTGTGAGTAGAACTTTTTTCATTTCGATAGTTTTTAGGTTATTTGATTATTAATACGAACTATCTCTCCTCTCCACTCAATCCACCTGCAAAAAAATTCGGGGCACCCTTTCCGGGTGTCCCAAATCAATAAATTATGATGGGTGGGTTATTTCTCGCGGTAGAACATGAGGGTCGAGCAGCCTAACTGGTCGAAACCGCCGGTGTTCTTGTCATACTCTGCAGCACCGCCGTCGGGACGGAGGTATTCCGCCATCTCGTCGATATAGACGGTCTTGATGTTGTGCTTGGCAGCGTAGTTGAGGTAGATCTCCCAACCCGGACGCTTTGTGCCGCGGCCACTTGCTCCGAGCTCGGTGCGTTCGCCGGTGGGGCAGTTGCTGTCAGGACACCATACATACGGAGTGTAGGGGAGCGAAGCAGTGGTGTGCATGAAGTCGCCTTCGCCGCCGGGAGTTGTGATGCCGGGGCGCGGAGTGTTGTACTTGGCAACATACTCGGCCATAGCGATCATGCGGTAGTCATCCCATGCGAAGAGGTCTTCGCCGATGTTGAGAGCCATCTCGCAGAACGCACCCATAAGCACGGCGCACATTGTGCAGTGACCCTGGTCACGACCTGACTCGTTGCACTGAGCGATCTTGATGCCGGTGTCGGGGTCGGTGAAGACATTGTTGGCAGCTTTCTGATAGTTGCCTGCGCCGATACCGTTCTTGAAGTAGATGATGGCCTCGTTGATCATATCCTGATTGTCGGTGAGGATACCCATCGAGAGGATAGCGGTCATGGAAGCGAGGTCCCAGTTAAGCCAGTAGTGGTCGTAAGTGTTGTTATGACGCACGAGGAAGTCGCTTGCCTGCGGATAGAACTTGTCGACGAGCCAGTTGCAGGCATCCTTGAACTCCTGGCTCTCACCGTAGCCGTTGAATGAGCGGAGAAGTTCGAGACCATTGGCGAACTGATGCACCTGGAAGAGGATGAGCTGCTGGTTGGTGTCGCCGTTGTGGTGAATACCGTCGCAGTTCTCCACCCATGCCTTCACGTTGGCGATGGCGCGGGCTGCAGCTGTGCCGTCATCCTTGAGCACCCAGCGGAGTGCCTGCTGATAGATTGTGGCGCAGTCGCGGCCGAAAGTTGTCGCGTTGTTGGGGCACTCTGCATTTCCGTTCGTGCGGGAAATGAGTTTGGTGGGAGTAGCGGCACGGTTCGGGTCAGAATATGCATTGGCCTCAAACTTAGTCCATGCCTCAGCCCAGACTCCGCCATCAAGATGCTGGCGTACATAATCAATATCAGACTGATTGTGCATCATAGCCGGGTGCTGGATTGTGTAGACCTGGGGCTCAGCGATCATCTCCCAGCTGTCCATGTCGTTCACTCCGTCTTTGATCTCAGAGCAGGATGCCATCGCGATGGCACCTGCTGTGAGAAGTATATATTTAAATGCTTTCATTATTATTATTTTTTAGGTTTTAGATTTTAGGCTTTAGGCTTTAGATAAGTCTTTTTGTCTGGCGGACGCGATTTATCGTGTCCCTACAAAAACGCTCAACTCTAAGCCCTCAACCATTAACTATTAACCATTAACTATTAACTATTTGGAAGCTTTGATTTCGTCTTCGGCAAACTTGATTGCGTCTTCTTTGCTCTTGAATGAGCGGATCCAGAATACATCATAGTAAGCCGCATTCGGGTCTACATTCGCGTTGGGGATGTCGGCGATCTTCACCTGGAAGAGGTTGAAGCCGTGATAGCCTTCCCATTTGCCTACGGCTGCATCCCAGACGATGAGTCGGTTGCCGTCGCTGAGGTCTGTTCCGGCGTTATCCTTAGAGTTGGCGTCGCGGATGTCGAATGTGTTGTTACCGCCCTTGGCCACATTGGTCTTGATTGCGTAGACGGGATAGTCGCTGTGCCACCATGAGAAGAGGTTGTTGGCGCTGCAGTCGATCTTGATGTCGCGACGCCATTTGCCTGTGGTTGCGGGGAAGCTGATTCTCCAGAATTCATCACCTCTCACCTCGGGAGCGTCATTGCTTGATGTTACCCAACCGCTCCACTTGTTTTCCGGACCCCAGTAGCAGAGACCGGGAGTTACGCTAACCTCGATTGTTGCGGTTTCGCCTGTAGCGCGGCAGGTAGCCACGATGGTTGTCGAGCCGAAGCCGGTTGCGGTAACTTTGCCGCGTTCCACGGTGCAGACCTTGTCGTCGTTGGTCTCCCAATCTACCGAACCGATTGTGGCGCCGGCGGGCTGGTAAGTGACATCCACAGGGATTTCATAGCCGGGAAGTGTAAGACCTGTGAGGTGTGAGTTAACGATCACCTTCTCGACTGCGATATAAGGATCGATGTGGAGGTTGAAGTCGCCGCCAACGTTGCTCTTGTCGTGGGTGATGCAGCGGATCACTACATCACCGGCAGCAAGACAGTTGACCTTACCGGTCTCATCCACAGTGGCCTTAGTGGGATCGCTTGATACCCAGGTCACATAATCGTAGGTATGATTCTCGGGATAGAGAGTCTGCTTGAGCTGGATCACGTCGGTAACGTAGATCTTGCCGTCTTCACCGGCGGGGGTGGTGTTCTCAACCTTAACCTCCGAAACCTTGATCACCTCGGGGATGACCTGAACGGTTACAGTTCCGGTAGCTCCGAAGCCAAGGCGCTCGGGCACGGCCGAAATCACGGCCTCACCGACGGATACGGCATGGATTGTACCGTCCTGACTTACGGTTGCCACCTTCTCATCCGATGATTTGAAGATGATAGGGAGATGTGAAGCCTCTTCCGGGCCCACGGTGTAAACGAGGGTGGAGTCCATTCCAACGGCCAGAGGGAGAAGTTCACTCACCTTGAATGTTATCTCGCTGGGCACGATCGCCTCCTCATACCAGGTGGTATAGACTTTGTCGTCGTCGCACGCTGTCATGGCGAGCGCGAGAAGAGCGGCGGGGATCAGTCCTTTAAAATATTTTGCGTTCATTTTATTCTGTTTTAATTAATAATATTAACTCTGATGCTTCTTATTTATTTTATAATACTTTGAAGCAGCTTTAAGCACTCAATTATTAATTTAAAATTATTACTTCTTACCTATTACTTATTACTTAGACTCAGCTTGCCCAGCCGGGGTTCTGCTTGAGGTTTTTGTTAAGCAGGAGCTGATCCACGGGGAGGGGGAAGAGATAATTCTTCTCGGCCCATTTACGTCCGCTCTCCCAGATCACGCGGCCTTCGCTGTCTACGCGGGCTGCGGGGAAGTTTCTGCGGGCGAACTCAGTGCCGGTGACGTGTACACCCACGAAATCCTGCGGCATCTCAACTTCGGCTGTCTTCCAGCGGCGGAGGTCGTCGAGACGGAAGCCCTCGCCATAGAACTCTACGCTGCGCTCGCGGCGGATCTCAGTCTGCATATTGAGGCCGTTGGCCGCTACGAATGCGTTGGTGAGATTAGGCATATTGGGGTTCACGCGTTTGCGCACGAGGTTGAGAGAGATGTTGAGGTCGTCGTCAGAGATTTTGCCGTCGCGCTCGTAAACAGCCTCTGCGTATGCGAGAAGAACTTCGGCGTAACGGATGAGGGGAAGGTCGTAAGATTCCATTCCTCCCTTCTCAACCTTGCGCTCGCAGGCCCATTTCTGACCGAAGTAGCCTGTGCCGCTGCCGGGAGCGTAGTTGGAGATATACTTGCGGCCCTCGTCGGCATCGGTGAAGTCGCGGCCACCGTTGGGGTCGTCACCTTTCCAGAATGACTGGCCGGGGCGCATGAGGGCGTTGCTCATACGGCTGTCGCGGTTCTGCCATTCGGAATCCATTGTGGAATAACCCTTGAAGAGGGGTGAAACCTCGATAGGGAGACCGTCGGAGCAGAGGTAGAGGTCAGCAACCTTGTGAGATACGAGCTGAGCGTTGCCGAGACATTCGGTTGTGATGTTGAAACCGATAGTCAAATCGTCGTTGTAGCGGCGTGACCAGATATACTCAGTGTTGGCGCTCTTGGTGAGGCCTGCGGGGTTGCTCTTCACATCCTCAAGGATGAACATATATTTATATGCCTCGGTGCCGAGCTCTGAGGGTTTGAAGATCGCGAATTTCTTGGAATCGATCACGCTCTTGGCAGCTTTTGCCGCTGCATCGAGAAGCACTTTGGCGCGGGTATCGTTGCCACGGAATTTCTGCCATGTTCCCTCGAAGAGAGCCACACGGGCCTTGAATGCCATCGCAGTCTCTGTGCCTACATATCCGGCTTCAACGCTGCTGACAGAGGGGAGCAATTCAGCTGCCTTATCGAGGTCGGCGAGGATGAGGTCGGCCACCTCCGAGCGGTCGTTGCGTGCGGCATAAAGCTCGGGGCTTGTGGTGTCGATGGTGCGGGTCACGATGATTGCGTCGCCATAGAGACGAAGCAGCGTGTAATAGTTGTATGCGCGGAAGAAGTAAGCTTCGCCGAGCGGTTTGGCGATATCGTTCTGGTTGGCGAAATCCGCAGCTTTCTCGATGAGGATGTTGCAGCGGCGGATGCGGTCGTAGCTTCCGGTATAGTTGCCATCGGCGTTGGGCACGGTGTTGGTACCGTTCGAGATAGTATTCATCGAACCTTTATCCACCATGAAGTCGCTGCTCTTGTCGTTATCCTTGGCGATGCTCGACATATTGGGAGTCCAGCTGTAGAACAGATTTGCGAACGACTGGAAATCCTTGGCAGTCTGCCAGAGGTTGGGGTCGGCCATCTGTGCCTGAGGATCGAGCTCAAGGCAGGAGGTACACATCAATGCGATTGCGGCCGCCGAAATTGTCTTTATTATCTTGTTCATTGTTTTTGGTCAGTTTAAGATTAGAATGCGAGGTGAACACCGAATGTCACATTGCGGAGGAAGGGATAACGGTTAGAGTTGGTCACGTTGCGTGATGCCTCGGGGTCCCAGCCGTCCTTGATTTTCGATGTCTCCCAGAGGTCGGTGCCGGTGACGTAGAAACGCACCTGTGAAAGCACTTTCTGTCTTGCCAGGATATGGCTCGGGAGGGTGTAGCCTACGGTGATGTTCTTCAGGCGGAGGTAGCTTCCGTCTTCAACCGACCATGAAGAGCACTGGTAGTTGTAGTTGTTGATGTCGCTTTCGTGGGTAAGCGGAGTGTAATAACCTGTGGGGTTGGTCTCGCTCCATACGTTGCCGATGAAGTGGTCGGAGAAGTTCTGGAACCATGTGCGGGTCGGGATTCTCCATCCGTCGGCTGAGTTACCCTGCTGACGCCATACTGTGCGGCGACCTGCACCCTGGAACACTACGTCGATGTCGAAGCCTTTCCATTCCGCGCCTAAGTTGAACGAGAACTGGATCTTCGGATCGTCAGTGCCGAGATATACGAGGTCGTTGCTGTCGAGCTTGCCGTCTTTGTTGATATCCTCATACATATTCGAACCTACGCGGATCTTGGAGATGTTACCCATTGTGGTGGTGGCTGCGTAGCGGTCCTGATATTTCTTAAGCATCTCTTCGTTCTCGATCTTGCCACAGTAGCGGAGACCGAACACTGAGTTCAGAGGATAACCCTCCTGGTCCGAGCGGACACCGGCACCGATCGCACCCGAACCGCCGTTGTCGAGAAGACGGTTGTCGGCATAGGTGAATGTTCCGCCTACATGATAGTTGACATTGCCGATCTTATCGCTCCATGTGGCGTTAACGTCATAACCCCACGCTTTGAACTTACCTTTGTTGGCTGTCGGGGCCTTGTCGCCGAGCACACCGGGATAGATCACGTCGATAAGCATATTGTTCACACGCTTCCAGTAAGCTTCGACCGTACCGCTGAGGCGATTGCCGAAGAAACCGAAGTCGAGGGCGACGTTGTAGTTATGCACGCGCTCCCATGTGCGGTCAAGGCTCACGAGACGGCCGTTGGTGTCGATCCAAGAGATCTTACCGTTGCCGATGATGATGTTCTGATTGGGCTTGAAGTTATAAAGACCCACGCCTGAATAGGTGTCGATACCGCTCTGGTTACCAACGTTACCGTAAGATGCACGGAGTTTGAGTTCGTTGACCCATGTGCGCGCACCCTCCATGAACGCTTCCTCGGCGATGCGCCAACCTGCCGACACACCCCAGAAGAATGCCCAGCGGTTTTCAGCCTGGAACTTGGAAGAACCGTCGTAACGTGCCTGACCTTCGAGAAGATATTTCGAGCGGAAGTCGTAATTTACACGACCGTAGTATGAAAGGAGGGCCTCCTGCCATTTGTTGGCCTTGATGGTGTGTGTGCCCTGTCCGTTGACGATCTCAAGTGAGGGGATGATGTCCTCGGTGGTGTTGGTGTTTTCCTCATAATCTGTATATGAATACTGCACACCGGCCATAGCCTTGAAGTTGTGGTCTTCCCCGAAGGTCTTCATATAGTCAAGATAGGCCTGAGCGGTGAAGAGTTCGCGGCGATCCCACCATTTCTCGTAAGTGGTCTTGTCTTCAACGGGAGATGTGAACCACACCTTATCACCGGCGTAGTTATAATAATCCACGGCGAGGCTCTTCTTGTCGCGGGTGTTGCCGCGGTAGTTGTAACCGAAAGTGGCGTTGAGGCTGAGGCCGTTGATGATATCATATTTGAAAGCCTCGCTAACGTTCACAGACACTGCCTTATACTTGTTGTCGCCACCAAGCTCTGCCTCCCAGTTAGGAGCCTTCCAGTCGCCACCCCATCCGTAGGGCTTGCCGTCGATGGTAGATGACGGGAAACCGGGCTGCGCGGTCGACGAAGTGAGGCAGGAGCCGATACGTGTCGGAGCCACCTGATCCTGACGGTTGACAGCGATCGAGGATGTGAGCTGGAATCTCTCGTGGAATTTGAATGTGTTGTTCAGACGGATGTTGAAACGGTTATTGTGGTTGTTACCCCATTTCAAGTTTGAATCGTCATACATATAAGCGGCCGATACGCGGTAAGTGGCCTTGTCGTTACCTCCCGACACCGCGAGGTCATGGCTGGTAGACCATGAGTTGCCCCAGAGGATGTCGTTCCAGTCTGTGTCGAAGAATGTAAGGTCGGCAGTGTCACCGAACATGCCGATGGGGTTGGACACATGGTCGAAGTTGAAATACTGATCCTTATATTCAATCATCATCTGGCACCAGCGGATGCGGTCGTATGTATCATCGTAACCATCGTTGCGGTAAGCCTCGATCTGAGCGTTGGCCCAGTCTACAAGACGCGCGGGGCTCGGCTGGTTACCGATGAATTTACCGGTGAACGAACCGTTATAGTCCACACGCACGCGGTCGGCAACACCTTTCTTTGTAGTGATGAGCACTACGCCGCCCGCAGCCTTCGAACCGTAGATTGAAGCAGCGGCATCCTTGAGGATGTTCATTGACTCGATATCCGAGGAGTTGAGCTGGTTGAGCGCGCCCACGCCTTCATACTCAACACCGTCGATGATCACCAACGGATCGGAGTTATTTTTCGACACCGAACCGCGGATCTTCATGTTCCAACCCTCCTCACCGGGAGCAGTGTTCGAACGTGTGATGATCACACCCGGCACCTGACCCTGCATCGCCTGCACGGGGCTGGAGAGTGTACCTTTATCTTCAAGCTGCTGGCTGCCCACTACGGTTACCGCACCGGTCATGGTAGCCTTTTTCTGCGTACCGTAACCAACCACAACGAGCTCGTTAAGGAGAGCAGACTCCTCGCTGAGCGTAATGTTCAGTGGCTGGCCGTTAAATTTCACTTCTTGTGTGGTGTAGCCTATATAACGTATAATCAGCGTGGTTCCGAGGGGTGCCTGAACGCTGAAGTTACCATCAAGGTCGGTTGTAGCACCCATGGTGGTCCCTTTGACAGCGATTGTCGCGCCGATCAGAGGCTCTCCGGTCTCATCTACGACCGTACCTTTGGCTGTGGCTGAAGTGGTCTGAGTTGTCTCAGCTCCCGCTGCAAACAGCGGCGACGGACAAGCTATGGCCATCGAAGCAACCACAAGCCCGCCGAACAGCGGTTTTCGCCACGGCAGGATGTCGCACATTCTCTTGCTCATAAATGTTGTTGTTGTTTTAAGTTTATATTGATATTAGTTTATGCTAAAGATGCCATGTAGGTTCTGACTTCGCGACGGCTGATGCGCAGATGGTTCTCAACCGTGCGAGCCGAAAGCATGAGGCGCGCAGCGATATCGCTCACCGACTGATCCTCGAAGCGACTCATCTTATATATATTACGTCTCTGTGGGGGAAGACACTCAACCCGCTTCATTTCGAAGGCCGCAAGATTGGCTGCATAGAACGCTGACTCGGCGCTGTCGTCGATGTCATCAGCACGGTTGGCTGAGTCGGCATCATACTGACGGCGCGTATAGAGTTTGCGAAGATAATCGTTTACCAGGTTACACGCGATTCGATATATTAATGAGGCGATCCCGTCGGCCGATAATTCCTTGTCACAGGTCATGAGTCGCACCCATACGTCCTGTGTCAGGTTTTCAGCCTCGGCTACATCGTTGATTTTTCCGGCGATGTAACGGAGCACCTGATTGTAATACTTCTGATACGAACCGGCAATGATAGATTGCGTTCCTGTTGGATTGAGTCTCATACAGACATGATTTTAAGGTTGGTCTAATAAAGCCTTGGGCCATTGCCCACATTGCAAAATTAGGCACTCTTTTTCAGTCTGCAATAGTTTTTAGGTCGCTTTATATGTCTTAATATTAGTTGAGATGAAGTTTAGTCCTACTAATTGATTATTAATTGTTTAAGAAATTGAGATTAAAAGTGTCATAATAATTTGAGATTAATTTTTGGTCTTTATGTATTCCGCCGGGGTCATCCCGGGCCTCTAAAGAACGTGATTAATAAACGCAAATGATTGCGCATTATTACACCAATCAACCATTATCTGACCTATTGGCAATCTCCCGATTAAAGGTCTTTATTTCATCTGAAATAAGTTGTTTGAGTTCTTTCTGCGGAACTATAAGTTTATATTCGGCAACTCCGATTGGTTTGGTGAAACCATCCAACGCGAGTTCCACCTCTACGTTATCTTTCTCTGCGCATAAGATGATACCGATTGATGGATTCTCATCAGGGCCTTTTTCCAGCTTATCAAGCAGCGAAAGATATACATTCATCTTCCCTACATATTCCGGCTTAAATTCGGAAATTTTCAGGTCAATGGCCACAAGCGAGCGTAATCCCCGGTGGAAGAACAGTAAATCTACCTTATAGTCCTTGCCATTGTAACACAATACGTGCTGGTTGCCGATATAGGTGAAACCTTGCCCGAGTTCAAGCAGGAATTGTTTGATCTTCTCTACCAATCTGCGTTCAAGTTCCAGCTCAAGTATCGGCTCCGTCACACCGAGAAAGCCCATACAATATGAATCCTTAAACACCTCATTGGCATAAGCGGCCTGAAGTTCCGGGAGTGTCAGCGCAAAATTGTTAGATGTGTTGGTTTCAGGCTGATGCAGATGCATCTCCATCTTTATTGCATTAACCAGCAAATCACACTTCCATCCTTTTTCAATGGTTTTGTCTGCGTAGTACTGGATAGCATTGTCATCATCCTTCAGTCTACTCATCAACTGATTTATGTGTCTCCACGGCAAAACTGCAACGCTGCGTTGCAGTTTTTGTTCGGAATCCTTGAATCGAACATAAAATTGTTTCATGTACCACAGATTCCTCACTGACATTCCCATTTTAGGATATCTCATTTTCAAGTCGCCGGAGAGGCGTTTTACCACGCTGTCACCATGCTTGCTGTCAAGTTTACGCTCATACAAAAGCTTGCCTATCTCCCAATGCATTTCATTAGAAGTTGCGACGATTGCACGGGCAGCTTTGCTTCGGGCAGTTTCAATAACTCCGACAGCCTGTCGGAGTATTTCGTTATATTCTGACTCGTTTTGAATCGAGACGATGGTTTTCATTTTACGAAATTATCAATAGAGGAATTTGAGATTAATTTTTGGTCTTTATGTATTCCGCCGGGGTCATCCCGGTGATGTTTTTGAAGTGGCGGAAGAAGGATGAGCGCGATGAGAATCCGCACATTTTCGACATCGCCGTGAGCGTATATTTCGACAGATCCTCTTCGGCCACGAGGCGTTTGAACTCGTTGACACGATAGTTGTTCACATAGTCGTAATAGCTCTTTTTCATATATTGGTTGAAGATGTAAGAGAGGGAATGGCTTGTGGTGCCTGCCATCTTCGCGAGGTCTGCGCTCTTCAGGTCGGGATTGATGAATGGGCGGTCCTTACGCATGATCTCGTCAATGACCTTGAGGATGCGTTTGCACTCCTCGTCGGAAAGGCTTGTGGTGCGGTAACGTCGTGTCTCGGCATCAGAGACAGGGGCGGTCGCATCCTCGGTATTATTAGCGGCATTCACAGCCTCCTCCCATGCGCGTTCCTCCTCTTCTTCGCGGCGCCGACGGCGCATCACGATATAATATGCGACGTAGCAGGCCACGAACAGGCCTATGGCCGAGAGGATAAGCACTAATGCGATGTTCACTCTCCTATCCTTATGTATATATATGAGTGTCTCGTTGGCCGTATGGCCGGGGAGACGCAGATGCAAAGTGTAATCGCCGGGCTGCAGGTCGTAATAATGTATCGACTTTCCTCCTCCTACGAGTTGCCACGACATATCATACCCTTCGAGCATATATTCTATCTGGAAATGCTCCGGGTTGATATATGTAAGGTTGCCGGCATAGATCGCAAGGTCACTTTCCTTAGAATTGAGCGTGATATGGTTCTTCCCGCCGTTCTGCGTCAGACGGCTATAGATACTCTCGCCGTTGCTGTGCAGGTCGGTGACGGTGATCCGTTTGTCTTCATGCTTCATATATTCCTTCACCTTCGCCGGGTCGAGCTTGAGCAGACCGGAGGTATTTCCCATCCAGATGTTACCATCCTCGTCGGCGACGGGCTGACATAGAGTGAAAACCGGGTGTGGAATGCCGTCAGCGGCGGTGTAGAGGTGCATATCATCGGAATCGGGGATGCAGACTGCTCCGACACCCGTACCGAGCCATTTCATACCGTTGAAGTCTTCGGTAATGAACGTCACCATCCTGTTATCCGACACCCTTATCCCGGTCAGCGGCACCACGGAAGTGAGATTGAGGTTAGAGCGGTAGACATCGCCGCGGTCAGGCACGAAGTAGAGGTTATGCTCCTTATCTTCGTAGACATCACGGATTTTCTGCTTGTTGATGAACCCTTTCGGGAAGCGGTCGCTGCTCACGTTCTTGCCGTTCCATATCGCCATGCCGTTTTCCGTGCAAACCCATCCGCGCCCTGTGCTGTCGAAGAAAAGCTCGTAAACATTCCCTTTCGGCAGCTGCGAATTCTCGGGAGTATAGTGCGCCACCTCCGTGCCGTCGCGGAAACGGTGCAGACCGTCGGAAGCGCCCACCCACATCGAGCCGTCGGGCCCCTCCTCGATAGCGAACACCGAGCCGGAATCAAACCGCTCCTGATGGTTTCCGAACGAACCGATGCGCAACGTCGCGGGGTCGAACAGATACATTCCGCCGTTATAGGTGCCGATATAATATTTTCCTCCTATACGCGTAATGCAGAAGATGATATTAGAGCGGATGTCAGGACGCTGGAAATGAGCGGTGCGCCCGGTGGCCTCGTTCACATAAAAGAGACCGTCGCGCGTACCGATAAGTTTCTCGCTGCCGTTGACCGCAACGGCGCGCACGGCATAGTCGGCGGTATTGATGAATCCGGGATATGTGTAGACCTCGAAGATGTCGTTGACTTTCGGCGTATAGTCCACACCCATCTGATAATAGCCAACCCAGAGCAACCCCTGGTTGTCGACAAGCATCGAATAGACCGAATTGGAGCGTAGTTTTAGCGGCGACGACGAGGCATTGATGCGCTTCTCGATCTCCCCTTTCGCAAGATCATAAAATACCACACCCTCGCCATCCATCGAGATGTAGAGCCTTTCAAGAGGCGGATCGGCGGAAAGTGATGTGATCACGCCGTCGCCTACATCTATCGGCTGGCCGTAAGCGCGCGTTTTTATAGAGAATGGAATCACCCGACCACCCGACGTGCCGATATACAGCATACCGTTGACCATGGCGAGTTTCGTCACATCTTTTGAGGGCGGGAGGGGATAGTTCTCGGTCGTGCCGGTGGAAGGATCGAGAAACACTACCGACCTCGGCGTGAGGGCCCAGATTTTGCCGGAATGGTCATGCACGAGGTCAACCACTTCGTTGTCCGTCGACATTATATCGGCCGACACCGGGCGGTGCACCAGAGTGTTCTTGCCCGCATTATAGACATATACCCCCTGACGGGTGCCTAAATAGAGATCCGATCCGTCTCCGGATATGGCTGAAATCGCGAAATCAAGTTTGTCGGGCAGAATCTTTGTCATCTCCGAGGCCCCCGGGGTGAGTTTATAGAGCCCTTGAGGATTCGCGACATATACATTTCCGGAAACGTCGAAGATGTCGTTGACACGGAGCGATGTGCCCGAACGACCCGGGAAACGGTAACGCGCGATCTGGTTGCCGTCGAAGCGGTCGAGACCGGTTTCCGTGCCGAACCATACAAAACCCTTGCTGTCCTTGTAGATGCTGTTTACAAGCTGGTCGCTGAGATTATCCGACGTGGAAAGGGTGCGCATCTGTGCATTGGCCTCAAAGCTTGCGGTGCAAAGCAGAATAAGGAGCATCGCAACGACACTCTTTAACATTTCTGATATGTTATCATAAAACCAGCTGACAAGTTTCACAGATTGCAATAGAATATTAGTTCGGCATTAAGATTAGCTCACATCTCCGCATTTATGCGACACGGTGAAATTTAAGTAAGCAAAGATAACGTTTTTTTCAAAAATATCGAAATGTTTCAACAGATTAACTATCTTTTAACCCCTTTTGACAATTATTTTGAGTGAGTTTTGATGCTTGCGCGTATTAAAGAAAGGAAATTAGGAGGATTATTTGCCAGCATGTGCAATTTGAAGTAAATTTGCATACTGAAAATTATTCGGTATGAAATGCCGCGAAGAGCTACAGATCTCTCCTATAACCCGAAATTGTTATGACCACTACAGACACCAATGGATATACGATGGCTGAAGCCATCAATGAGGCAAAACGCTGCTTGAACTGCAAGGTTCCGCAATGCCGCAAGGGATGTCCGGTTGACCAGAACATCCCGGAATGGATACATGAACTTTCGATGGGTAACCTCGGAAACGCGATGGCTTCAATCAACGAGCGCAGCAATCTTCCGGCAGTCTGCGGACGCGTCTGCGCTCACGAGCGACAGTGCGAGGGCAACTGCATCCTCAATAAGAAGGAACCCGGCACTCACATCAATATCGGTAAACTTGAACAATTTATCGCTGATTTCGACACATCTATGAATCTGACCCGCGAACCCATTCCGGTGAAAGACCGGGGTCGTGTAGCGGTGATCGGCAGCGGTCCTGCCGGTCTCACCGTGGCCGGCGAACTTGCTCGTCGCGGCTTCGATGTGGAGATCTTCGAGATGGAGGGGGAAGCTGGCGGAGTGCTGCAGTTCGGCATTCCGGAATACCGCCTGCCCAAATCGGTGGTGGCTTCTGAAATCAAGAAAATCACCAACTTGGGCGTGCGCATCAACCTCCGCAAGACAATCGGCCCCGACATGAATGTCGATGAGCTTTTCGACCTTGGATTTGACGCAATCTTCATGGGAACGGGAGCCGGCAAACCGCGACGCTTACCAATCGACAACCCCGGAGGAGCGAAAATCTGGATGGCGATCTATTTCCTGCGTCTTTTCAGCCTTTACAACTCGGGGCTCGTTTCGCGCGAGGAGGTACCCGTAACGGAAGGTGACCATGTTTTTGTGGTCGGATGCGGCAACACGGCGATGGATGCCGCGCGCAGTGCCGTGCGTCTCGGCGCGGGGAAAGTGACTATCGTTTACCACCGCGACATCTCGCGTATGGCTGCCCTGAAATCGGAATATAACGAAGCCGTGGAAGAGGGTGTGCAGTTTATGTGGAACGCATCGGTTATCGCAGCCGGCACCACCGATGGCCGTCTCTCTTCAATCACCATCGATCAGGAGGGAAAGCAGTTTACCGTCGATGCCGACCGCCTCTTTCTGGCTGTAGGCAGCCGCCCCGCTTCGCGCATCGTCTCTACGACCGAAGGAATCGAGACCGACGACAAGGGATATGTGCTTGTACGCGAGCATCCTTACGGAATGACCACCCGCAAGGGGGTATTCGCCGGCGGTGATGTAACCAACCGCCCGGCCACAGTGGTCAACGCTATGGCCGATGCCCGCAAGGTGGCCGACGGAATCGCCAAATATATCGATGCCGTGAAGCTGATGGAGGAGATCGAAGCTTAATGCTTCGATAAGTATAAAGGATAAAGTATGAAGTCGCGGAGCGACGAGATTGTGGTTAACCCCACATGATGGAGCGAAGCGACTGAGAGTGGGGAAGGGGAAATCCAAAAAAATTGAGTGCCGGAGGCACGATGTTATGAATCAGCGGACGCGATATATCGCGTCCCTACTGAAAACTTAAAACTTAAATCAGAAAACTAAGATATGATTCTCAACAATTTCTCACTCGAGGGTAAGGTAGCCCTCGTAACCGGTGCCGCTTACGGTATCGGTCTCGCAATAGCACAGGCTTTCGCTGAGGCAGGTGCAAAAATCGTATTCAACTGCTCACGTCAGGAGACTGTGGACCGCGGTCTCAAAGCCTACAAAGAACTCGGCATCGACGCCAAAGGTTATCTTTGCGACGTAACCGACGAAGAGGCCGTTAAGGCTATGGTTGCCGACATCGAGAAGACCGTAGGCACAATCGATATCCTCGTTAACAATGCCGGAATCATCAAACGTATCCCGATGGAGGAGATGAACGTTGAGGACTTCCGCCGCGTGGTTGACGTGGACCTCATCGCCCCCTACATCTGCGCCAAGGCTGTGATCCCCGGCATGATCAAGAAGGGGCATGGCAAGATCATCAACATCTGCTCGATGATGAGCGAGCTCGGCCGCGAGACGGTGAGCGCATACGCGGCTGCCAAGGGTGGTCTGAAGATGCTTACGCGCAACATCTGCTCCGAATTCGGCGAGCACAACATCCAGTGTAACGGCATCGGCCCGGGCTATATCGCTACCGAGCAGACCGCCCCCCTCCGCGAACGTCAGGCCGACGGCAGCCGCCACCCCTTCGACTCATTCATCATCTCCAAGACTCCGGCAGGACGCTGGGGCACCCCCGAAGACCTCATGGGCCCGGCAGTGTTCCTCGCGTCGGACGCTTCCGATTTCGTTAACGGTCAGGTGCTTTATGTCGACGGCGGTATCCTCGCCTACATCGGCAAGCAGCCGAAATAAAATTTGTGCTAAATGCTTTAGCATTTAGATTAAACTATATTGCTTTGGAACAGGTATTTTCTTATATCATCGGGCTTGGAGCCGCCGTGATGATGCCGGTGATCTTCACGATTCTCGGTGTCTGCATCGGCATCAAACTCGGAGATGCCCTCAAATCGGGGCTTAAGGTAGGTGTCGGCTTCATCGGTCTCTCGATCGTGACCGCGCTGCTCACCTCCGCCCTCGGTCCCGCGCTCAACGAAGTGGTGGATATCTACCACCTTCAGCTCAAAGTGTTCGACATGGGTTGGCCCGCGGCAGCAGCCGTGGCATACAACACAGCCGTAGGCGCGTTCATCATCCCCGTCTGTCTCGGTGTCAACCTCCTCATGCTTCTCACCAAGACCACGCGCACTGTCAACATCGACCTCTGGAACTACTGGCACTTCGCCTTCATCGGTGCGGTGATCTACTTCGCCAGCGATTCTCTGGCCTGGGGATTCTTCGGCGCCATCATCTGCTATATCATCACCCTCGTTTTGGGAGACATGACTGCCAAGAAATTCCAGAATTTCTATAAGGATATGGACGGCATCTCGATTCCGCAGCCTTTCTGCGCCGGTTTCGCGCCGTTCGCCTGGATCATCAACAAAGGTCTCGACAAGATTCCGGGCATCGAGAAGTTAGAGATCGATGCCGAAGGAATGAAGAAGAAATTCGGACTCCTCGGCGAGCCCCTTTTCCTCGGTGTCATCGTCGGTATCGTAATCGGCTGCCTCACCTGCAAATCGTGGGGTGAGATCGTCGATAAAATCCCTTACATCCTCAGCCTCGGTATCAAGATGGGAGCGGTGATGGAGCTTATCCCCCGCGTTACAGTGCTCTTCATCGAAGGTCTGAAGCCTATCAGCGACGCCACACGCCAGCTGATCGCCCGCAAGTTCAAAGGTGCCGACGGCCTCAACATCGGCATGAGCCCCGCGCTCGTGATCGGTCATCCCACAACCTTGGTTGTGTCGCTCCTCCTCATCCCCGTAACTCTGCTTTTGGCCGTAATCCTGCCGGGCAACCAGTTCCTCCCTCTCGCTTCGCTGGCCGGTATGTTCTATGTCTTCCCCCTCGTGCTCC
Organism: Muribaculaceae bacterium; assembly: GCA_029071345.1. Taxonomy (GTDB): domain Bacteria; phylum Bacteroidota; class Bacteroidia; order Bacteroidales; family Muribaculaceae; genus Lepagella. The sequence continues at coordinate 30,195 of JAIEAO010000057.1, forward strand.
CCTTCACCAAAGGAAACGTGCTTAAGACCTTCATCATCGGTCTTATAGTGCTTGTCGGCGGTCTTTACATGGTCACCAACCTCGCTCCGGCATTCACGCTGGCGGCCAAGGATGTGTATGCAGTAACGGGCGATGCCGCCGTAGCCATTCCCGCAGGTTTTGAAGGTGGAAGCCTCGACTTCGCATCAAGTCCGCTGGCATGGATGATTTACCAGTGCACTGAAAATCTACGCTGGATAGGTGCAGGGATATTGGTAGTGATCACAATGGGAATGGTCTGGTGGAACCGCGTTCACATCATCCGCAACCAGAAAGCGATGATCGCCGCCGACTCCGACCGCATCCAGACCACAGAGTAAAGGCTTTAGGCATTAGGTTTTAGGCTTTAGATAATAGTGATAAATTGACATTTTGACATAATGACAAATTGTCAAATTGACAAAACTGAAAATCAACAATAACAATGAGCAAAATAGTAACCCTCGGAGAAATTATGCTCCGACTTTCGCCCGCCGGATGCAGCAGATTCGTGCAGGTAGACAATTTCGATGTAATATGGGGCGGCGGTGAGGCCAATGTGGCCGTGAGCTGCGCCAACTATGGTCATGACGCTTATTTCGTCAGCAAACTTCCCGAACACGAGATCGGTCAGGCTGCTGTCAACGCACTGCGCCGTTATGGTGTGCACACCGACTTCATCGCCCGTGGCGGCAACCGCGTCGGCATTTATTACTGCGAGACAGGTGCTTCGATGCGCCCCTCTAAGGTGATCTACGACCGCGCCGGCTCTGCAATCGCCGAAGCAGATCCCTGCGATTTCGATTTCGACAAGATCATGGAGGGTGCCGACTGGTTTCACTGGAGCGGTATCACCCCCGCCATCAGCGACAAGGCTGCCGAACTGACACGCCTTGCCTGTGAGGCTGCAAAGCGTCACGGCGTAACTGTATCGGTCGACCTCAACTTCCGTAAAAAACTATGGACTAAGGAGAAAGCACAGAGCATCATGCGTCCGCTGATGCAGTATGTCGATGTATGCATCGGTAATGAGGAGGATGCGGAACTTTGCCTCGGCTTCAAACCGGATGCGGACGTAGAGGGTGGCGACACCAACGCCGAGGGATACAAGGGTATCTTTAAAGCTATGGCTAAGGAATTCGGCTTCAAGTATGTGGCTTCGACACTTCGCGAGTCGTTCTCTGCAACCCACAACGGTTGGAAGGCTATGATCTTCAACGGTGAAGATTTCTATGAGAGCAAGCGCTATGACATCAACCCGATCATCGACCGCGTCGGTGGCGGCGATTCCTTCTCGGGCGGTCTTATCCACGGTCTGATCACTATGCCGACTCAGGGCGAGGCACTCGAATTTGCAGTTGCAGCTTCCGCCCTCAAACAGACTATTCCGGGAGATTTCAATTTAGTAACAACAGCCGAGGTCGAGGCCCTCGCAGGAGGCGCGGCCAACGGCAGAGTGCAGCGATAATTAGGCGTTAGGAGTTATGGACACTCCCTACTGCAAACAGAAAACCTAAAACTGAAAACTGACAATGGCAAGATTCGATAAATTACAGGTGCTCGCCAAGATGGGCGCGGCGCCGATGGTGCCGGTGTTCTATCACAAGGATGCCGCTACGGCATGCAGCGTAGTCAAGGCATGCTACGACGGAGGCGTTCGTGCTTTCGAGTTTACCAACCGTGGCGATTTCGCCCACGAGGTGTTTGCCGAGGTGGTGAAATTCGCCGCCAAGGAATGCCCTGAAATGGCTGTGGGTGTTGGTTCGGTTGTTGACCCCGGCACTGCATCGCTCTACATTCAGATGGGTGCCTGCTTCGTGGTCGGTCCCCTCTTCAACCCCGAGGTTTCCAAGGTCTGCAACCGTCGCGGTGTTCCCTACACACCGGGTTGCGGCTCGGTTAGCGAAGTCGGTGCGGCTCAGGAGACTGGTTGCGACCTCTGCAAAGTATTCCCCGGCGACGTTCTCGGCCCCAAATTCGTGAAAGGTATGATGGCCCCGATGCCCTGGAGCAAGCTGATGGTCACCGGAGGCGTGGAGCCTACCGAAGAGAACTTGACAGCATGGTTCAAGGCCGGCGTATACTGCGTGGGTATGGGCTCGAAACTCTTCCCCAAAGACCGCGTAGAGGCCAACGACTGGCAGTATGTAACCGATAAATGTAAAGAAGCACTTCAAATAATAGCTAACGCAAAATGAAAAAGATATTTTTAAGCCTCGCCCTCATGGCCGCGGCTGCTACAGGGATGGCACAGACCTCTTACTCGATCATGCGCGCCTGTCATCCCGACGACGTGAAGCATTACACCAACGGCCAACTCCGTTCGCATTTCATGATGCCCAAGGTGATGGAGCAGGATAAGGTCAACCTCACCTATTCGATGTATGACCGCATCATCTTCGGCGGCACAGTGCCCGTGACCAAGACCGTCGAACTTGAGACCATCGACCCGCTGAAGGCCGAGTATTTCCTTGAACGCCGCGAACTTGGCGTGATCAATACGGGAGGTCCCGGCGTGGTTAACGTTGACGGCAAAGATTATGAGCTCAACTTTAAGGACGCCCTCTATGTGGGCCGCGGCAATAAGAAGGTGACATTCCGTAGCAAGGATGCCGCCAACCCCGCCAAGTTCTACATCAACTCTACTCCCGCTCACAAAGAGTATAAGACTCAGCTCATCACCATCGACGGCCGCAAGGGTAGCATCAAGGCTAACCGCATGCACGCCGGATGTCTCGAAGAGAGCAACGACCGCTATATCAATCAGCTCATCACGAAGAACGTGCTTCAGGAAGGTCCCTGTCAACTTCAGATGGGTCTGACCGAGCTGATGCCCGGATCGGTATGGAACACCATGCCGGCCCACACCCACGACCGTCGCGTCGAGGCTTACTACTACTTCAACGTACCCGAAGGCAACGCCATATGCCACCTCATGGGTGAGAAAGAGGAAAACCGCCTCATTTGGCTCCACAACGAGCAGGCCGTGATGGCACCCGAATGGTCGATCCACGCCGCCGCCGGCACATCAAACTACATGTTCATCTGGGGCATGGGAGGTGAAAACCTCGACTACGGCGACATGGACAAAATCCAATACCTCGAAATGAAATAACCCCCAAGCCTTTAGTTCTTAGGCTTTAGGCTTTAGATATTAGCCAAAAGGGTCTACAAGTATGAGGCAGCTTGACTTCGGATAGTTAGGCTGCCTCTGATGCATTTAAGTCTCCCCACCTCGTTTAAGGAAGCGGGGGATTCGTGGGCGGAATCGAGGTGTTCGTTGAATAGTAGATATTAGGACGGCACGTAATTCACTATTTTTTTATTATCTTAGCTGAATATTTTCTAATTCTAACGATATGAAATCATTTAAATATCTTGCTCTGGCGACGGCGTTGTGTGCTTCGGCGCAGATGTGGGCACTTGATTTTCCTTGGCTCTCTTTCAAGATGAAGGATGCGTCGGAAATCACTGTAGCCGCCGATAATCTCGTGATGAATTACTCTGACGGCAATCTCGTGCTGACCTCCGGCAATGTCAATGAAACCCTCCCTGTGGCTGACATAGCTTCGATGAGTTTTACCAATCAGCCCGCAGGCGTGGAGGAGATTGTAGCCACTCCTTCCGAATCGGCTACCTATTACACTTTAAGGGGTGTGAATGTGGGTGAATTTGCATCCGCTGATGATGCACGCCGTGAGCTCCCTTCGGGCACATATATCGCTAAATCAGCATCCAAATCTTTCAAGGTAATTTTCTGACGCTATGAAGAAATACTTTTTTATCGCAGCATTAACCCTGACAGCCATCATGGCTCAGGCGCAATCAATAAATTTCATTAAGGATGGCGTCACCTATAATTTCCCCGCCGCAACAGCCGGGGAGATGACCTTTGACGGCGCGGCCGTAAATGTTGCCGGTCGAACCTTTGATCTTTCGCAGTGGTCGCTCATCAAGGTAACCGACTCGGAAGTGGCTTCCAAGACGGTGGAAATCACTTACTCCGGCAATTCCGGCGCAGTGATGGTAGCGGGCGATATAGCTCCTTATATCGAGGTATCCACCGATGGCGCGCACGTCACGGTTACGCAGTCGGATCTCGTTTCAGAGTCCACTTGTGGCGAAATCACCTACGTCCTCAAAGGTGAGGCTGCCGACGGTTCGTTTAACTTAACAGGTTCATACAAAGCCACTATCGAGCTGCAGGGCGTTACGCTCACCAACCCATCGGGTGCGGCACTCAACATCACCAACGGCAAACGCATTGCAGTTAGCGCAAAGAACGGCACCGTCAATTCGTTTACCGATGGCGCCGGTTCGCAGAAAGGTGCAATCGCCTGCACGGGTCATCTGGAGTTCAAAGGTAAAGGTGAATTGAACGTTAAAGGTAACAAATCGCACGCCATCTACGCCAAGGAGTATGTGGAAATCAAGAACCTGACCCTCAATATCACCGGCTCTAAGAAAGACGGCATCAACTGTGCGCAGTATTTCCTGATGGAGAGCGGCAACGTCACCATCGCCTCACCGGGCGACGACGGCATCCAGACCTCGTTCAAGGATGATGCAGACCGCGAGGCGGAGGATACGGGCACAATCACCATCAAGGGCGGCACGCTGACCGTAACCATATCGGCCGATGCCGCGAAGTGCATCAAGGCTGATGCCGATGTTATCATCGCAGGCGGCACTCTCCACCTCACCACCAACGCCAACGGCATCTGGGACAGCACCAAACTGAAGACCAAGGCTTCTGCATGCATCGGTGCTGACGGCAATGTGGAGATCAACGGCGGCACACTCAACCTGAAGGCCACCGGCAGCGGAGGCAAGGGCATCTCTTGCGACGGCGTCTTTACCTCCAACGGCGGTAACACCACAATCGCTACCACAGGCGGTATGCTCGTCTACTCCAACGGTACGCTCAACCATAACTACACCTCATCGGCGGACCGTATCAACTCCGATTATAAGTCTTCGGCAAAGGGTATCAAAGCCGATGAGGGTGTCGTGATCAACGACGGCGAGTTTTACATCACCACTGCTTCAAACAATGCCGAAGGGATAGAGAGCAAAAAGACCCTCGATATCAAGGGTGGAAAAATCTTCGTGAAGGCGTACGACGACGGCATCAACTCGTCGAACGACTTCAGCGTGTCGGGCGGCGACCTCACCGTAATCTCTGTTGTGGGCGATGGTCTTGACTCCAACGGTAACCTCTATATCAGTGGCGGTTATATCCGCACGATGGGTTCCGGCGGCATGGAAATGGGTCTCGATGCTGCCACGGAAGATGGTTGCGCGGTCTACATCACCGGCGGAACATTCCTTGCCTTCGGAGGCAGCAACACCTATCCCACCAAGAGCGGATCGACGCAGGCATTCGTAAAGGCCACAGGCTCCATCACAGCCAACACCGAGGTATCGGTAAGTGCCGGGAGCACCGTGCTTGCCACCTTCACCGTGCCATCAGAATACACCCAGAGCACTGGCAGCGGTCCGCGCTCGGAAGATCCCTCAGAACCGATCACACGTGGCCCGGGCAACGGCCCCGGCGGAGGCGGCTGGGGACCCGGCGGATCATCAGGCAGTGGCTCGCTCATGATCAGTTGCCCCGAACTCAAATCCGGCACCTCCTACACCATCACCAACAACGGCACCACAACCACCGCCACCGCCGCCCTAACCTCCTCCGGCCGCTAATCTCGCTACACCCGCCAATACCTCCTGACATAAAGAGACCTCTTCAACAGCGATGAAGAGGCCTCTTTATTGTTTCCAAGATTGTGGCGCAAACGAAGTGCACGCTTATCTAACCAGCAGGGGATTAGTGGGCGTCGAGCCAGTTGGTGGCGACACCGCAGGTGATTCGAGAATCTAATTATTATTTTCAGGAGTAAATAAAGAGACTCCTTTTGCAGTTAGTTTATAAGCTTGTTTAGCACTTGTAGGTTTATCTGGATTCGTCATTTCAATATACTTAAAATCTATTAAAGGTAAGATTATCTTCCTTTTTAGATCTTTTGTGGATGTATAATCCAGCTTCATGGAAAGTTCCTTGGCTGAAAGGTTACTTGCATTTAAAAGTTCTAGAAGGTCAATTGTGGAGACCATCATTCCTGCTGCATTACCTTTGAATCGGGAACTATTCCATACTTGGACAAATAGTTGTTCAAGAAGTTGTCCAAGTTGAACTTTATCGATTATAACAGATTGATTAATAGACTCATGAACTTGGACAACATTCTGTCCAAGTATCTGTCTAAGTCCTTCTCCGATATGATCTTCTACATCATTAATAACATCTACAACTTTATTTACAAAACCATCTCTGCAAGGAATGGTCATTAAGAAATAGGTTCTGTCATCATCGGTTTCTATGGAAGCTCTTTCCGAGCCATTGTTTTTAAGAGCTTTTTGAATAGTTGGTATCCCGGTTGCTCTACCCTCTGTCAAATCCAATTCTTTTAGAAAATCACCTAACCTTCTATTGCGATATCTCCTGGCCTTTAATTTTCTTGCTGATTTTATAGCTTCCGAAGTTATGGATCTGTCAGGCCCAGCATAGCTTAGAATATCGACATGGGTAGGTTCTATGGTAATTTCCACCGGTTCTCGTTCCTGATAGTCTCGATGATAAAGGGCGTTTACAACCGACTCTTCAAACGATTGATAAGGATAGTTGTATATTTTATCTGACTTTTCATCATCTGTAGGCTTGACAATACGTTTCTTTATGACATTAGTACGAAGATATGACAAACTCTCTTTAATCATTTTAGGAATTGGTCCGGTAATCTTTGGCACTTCAATCATCAAATCAGGATTTTCAACGCTTCCTTCCGGGAAAATAACTATATCAATCTGCGTCACAGGAAAAAACTTCTCAGGATGTTCGCAAAACATCATTGCAGCAACATTCTTGATAAGACGATTCTCTGTTGGACCTGTCAATAAATCCATTTCATCCAGAACCTCTATAAGCGGACGCTCTATGAAATTATCCGCTAATTTACTTCTTACAGCCTTAAGATGTTCATATACTAAAACCCCTGAAATGTCTTCAATCTTGATAGATTCATTTCCTCGTTCATCAAATGGTATGCGGTTAGCAAGAGCCCTAACCTCATCAAGAGTTTCGCCTCTGGCCTCAATAGTAGAGGATTTGCTCCGAACATAATATTTCAGCGGAGATTTATTTTTTGCCACAACACTCTCTGCAACACAATAAGGTCTATTAGGTCCTGTAGGTACCCAAATAGCAAGTATGGTCTGGCCATCCACTTCCTCTACCGATACCTTCGTATTGTAGGATATGGATTTTAGATTAGAAGATGAGATCTTAGCATCATAACCCACCATATCCTGAAGTATACCGTCAATAGATTCTAACGGTATGCCTTTTACAGGACGCTTCGCAATGCCATTATCGTCCTGCTCCACCCCTACAAGAATATACCCGCCTCCTGTATTATCCAAATCCGTAGCAAAAGCACATATTGTATGGTATATTTTATCAGGATTCCATCCTTTTTTGAATTCTATACGGTCTGACTCAACCTTTCTTTTATTGAGTAAATCCTCGATATTTATTGGTAATGCCATCAGTTGATATTTTTGTGTGGGTATTAGTGGGCGTCGAGCCAGTTGGTGGCGACGCCGCAGGAGGCGGTGAGGGTGACGCGACCGTGGTAGGCGTTTTCCATCAGTCGCTCCACTATCACTTGCATCCGGGGCAACTCGTCGGGCACTACATCGAAGTTCAATTCGTCGTGCACCTGCATTATCATCTTTGATTTCAACCCTTTCTCCTTCATCTCGTGCCAGATGTCGACCATTGCGCGTTTGATGATGTCAGCGGCCGAGCCCTGGATCGGGGCGTTGATGGCGTTGCGTTCGGCATATCCACGCACCACCGGGTTTTTCGAGTTGATGTCGGGCAGTGTGCGGCGGCGACCCATGCGCGTAACGACATATCCGTTTTCGCGCGCGTGCTCCACCGAGTCTGACATATATTTATGGATTGTGGGGAATGTAGCGAAATATGAGTCGATTATCTCCTTCGCCTCCGCGCGCGGGATGTTGAGGCGAGTTGCCAGTCCGAAGGGGGAGATGCCGTAGATAATGCCGAAATTGGCGGTCTTGGCATTGCGCCGCTCGTTGGCGGTGACCTCCTCCGGGGTTTTGTGATAAATCTTAGCTGCGGTGATGGCGTGGATATCATCTCCGTTACGGAATGCCGTCAACATTGTCTCATCATCGGCAAAATCGGCAACCAGACGTAACTCGATCTGAGAATAGTCGGCGGAGAGGAAGAGATGATCGGAGTCGGCAATGAACGCACGGCGGATCTCTCGGCCTTCGTCGTCGCGAACGGGTATGTTCTGCAGGTTGGGGGCGGTTGAGGATATGCGCCCCGTAGCGGTAACTGTCTGATTATAGTTGGTATGTATCTTGCCCGTAGCGGGATTTACGGCAGCGGGAAGCGCAACAAGATAGGTGGTGTAGAGCTTTTTGAGCGCGCGATATTTCATAATCTTCTCCACAATCGGGTGACGCGATACGAGTTTTTCGAGCACATCCTCGCTCGTGGAGTATTGCCCTGTCTTAGTCTTCTTGGCTTTCGGGTCGAGCTGGAGTTTATCGAAAAGTATCTCGCCCACCTTAGACGGCGAACCAACGTTGAAATCCTCTCCGGCCATATCGCATATCTCACGCTCTAAGGCATTTATGCGATCGTCCATATCGTGGGCGGCATCGTTAAGGGCTTTCTCGTCAATACGCACGCCGGTAAGTTCCATATCGGCAAGCACTCTTACCAACGGAAATTCAAGGTCATAGAGCAAAGCCTCCATCCCCTCTTTCTTTACCTCCTCGGCCATAGGGTTACGCAGGCGCAGCGTGATGTCGGCATATTCGCACGCCCACGGGGTAAGCGACATGGGTAGCACTTCGGCTGCGCTCCATATTTTCGAGCCTCGGCGCGTTGTGGAACTTCCCGGGTTGGGGAGCATATTGTAATGCAGATATGAGGCCGCGAGGTTTTCGGGGGTATGTCGCATCTCGGGCTGAAGGATGTAATGCGCGAGGGAGATGTCGTAATAATTGGCAAGCGGGTCGGCGTTGTCGGTACGCGCTCCTGCTGCCACCACCGAGTCACGTTTTGCTGAGGCCGTAACTTTCTCGATATCAGGACGCGCCATGAGATCAAGCACCCATGCCTTTCCTTCCGGGAAAGTTGAAGGTATATAGGCTGCCACTCCCTCAGCGAATGCCACCGCCGTACCGACCCAACGGGCTGATACATCATTCTCACCGTCAGCTATCACGAACAGGCCGCAACGCCGAGCATCAGCACCTTTGGCCGAGAATTCATCGAGCGCGAGAACAGAATCAATGAATTCGTAGGTTGTGTCGCCGTCAAACGATTTCATCTCCACAGGCTCCTCCGGTTCGTCGTCGAAATCGAAGAGGGAGGGGGCATCAGTTTTCGGTTTTAAGTTTTCAGTTCTCAGCGGTTTGGAATCTTGCTTTTTGTTTTCGGCATCAAGACGTCGACCCACGCGGTCGATGAGAGTCTTAAATTCCAATTCCTTGAAAATTGCGAAAAGTTTATCGCGGTCGGGCGTGCTGCGGCGCATATCTTCGAACGATACATCCACCGGTGCATCCGTGCGTATCGTAGCCAGATATTTTGAGAACATTATCTGCTCCTTGTTGTCCTCAATCTTCTTCTTGAGCGCACCCTTCAGTTCCTCGGTGTGCTCCACAAGATTCTCGACATTATCGAAATCGGCAATCAGCTTCACCGCCGTTTTCTCACCCACACCGGGGCAGCCGGGGATATTATCGATCTTATCGCCCATCAGCGCCAAGAGGTCGATCACCTGCGACGTACGCTTAAGACCGTAGCGGGCGCACACCTCCTCCTCGCCTCTTATCTCGAAATCCTGACCGCGGTAAGCAGGCTTATATTGCAGAACCGAAGGGCTTACCAGCTGACCGAAATCCTTGTCGGGGGTCATCATGTAAGTGGTAAAGCCCTCCTTCTCGGCGCGTTTGGCAAGTGTGCCGATCACGTCGTCAGCCTCAAAACCCTCCACCTCGATCACCGGGATATTATAAGCCTTCACAATCTCCTTAATGATCGGCACCGACAACTTGATATCCTCCGGCGTAGCCTCGCGCTGCGCCTTATAATCCTCAAACGCCTTGGTACGGAACGTAGGCCCCGCCGGGTCGAAACACACCGCGATGTGCGACGGATTCTCCTTGCGAAGCACCTCCTCGAGGGTGTTTACAAATCCGAAGATAGCAGACGTATTGAAGCCCGATTGCGTGATGCGCGGCATCTTGATAAGGGCATAATAGGCGCGGAAAATCAGCGCGTAAGCATCGAGAAGGAAAAGACGGTCACTCATATATTTGTAGGTTTTAGGCGTTAGGCTTTAGGCCTTAGAAATTAAACTTCAAGCCGATTCGGTCGGGCTTTGGAAGTAAAAGCGCAACGGATCTCACTTAAATGCAAATATACTCAAATTTCGCGAAATAACCGATAGTTTATAAAGTTTACAGAAGAATTAGCAAAGACGGTGCGCCTAACTGTATATGGCACACCGTCTTAGTATAGTTATTAACCACTTACCCCTGATTAGGGATAGAGAGTCTATTTAACCCCTGATTAGAGGTAGGAGAGGTTGTATTTGGCGAATTCGAGGTCGGATTTCGCACGGTTGAGGAGCGATTTGTCGAGCTTGATGGCCTGACGGAGGTTGCTCATCACCATGTTCTCGTTGTTGGTGCGTGCGCCGAGGATGGCAGTCAGGTAATAGGTTGTCGCATCCGGGTTCTTGATTGAGGCAAGAGTGGATTTGGCAGCTGAGTAGTCCTGAGTGAGGATCTGCGCGAGGGCGGCGTTGTTGGTCTTGGAGTCGCCGAATGTGCGCACAGCCTTTGCGAGGTCACCCTGAGTGAGGTAGTAGACACCGAGAGCGTCGGCAGCTTCGGGAACGCCTGCTGCTGCACCGATCTGCTCCTGAGCCTTGTTGTAGTCGTGGTTCATCATTGAGATGAGGCCGAGGTTCATCTCAGGCTCTTTGGCAGAGGGGTTGAGACGGAGTGAGTGCTCGAAATTGCTCTTTGCGGCAGAGTAGTCGCCGGCTACGTACTGAGTGAGACCGAGGTCGTTGAATGTGCGGTAATCTTTCGGATAAAGCTCGCAAGCCTTGTTGTAAACCTCCATCTTCTTGGTGTTGTCGTCGGTGAGGGTTGCGATGTAGAGGATCTCGTCAACAGTCAGAGCCTTGGGGTCGGTGTTGAAGAGGTCGATGAGTTCCTGATCGCTCTTGCCGATCACATTGATCGATGCCATCACGCGTGAATAACGGAGCTGAGGGAGGATCTGGTCAGCGAGTTCGTTGAACACAGATGAAAGGTTGCGGATCTCCTGCTCGCGCTGTTCGGGATCGGGATACATTTTAAGCACGCTGAGGATAAGCTCTTTATCCTGGATGTTGCTCTTCTCCACGAGCTGTTGGAAACCTTCCCAGTCCTCAGGAGTGAAGGAAGATGTAAGCTCGCCGAATTCAGTGATCTTATCTTTCTTCAACTGCTTTTCCATGAACTGAGTGGTGTTTGCCTCACGTTTCTCTGCAAGCTGAGTGTTGAAATTAAGGGTACCATCCGGAGATGCGTAAGAGTTCACAGTGATGCCTGCGATCTCCTGATTCTTGGCTGCGTTGGCCTCCTGCAGACGTTTGTTGAGGTCGATATAGTCAGCCTTGTCAACCTGGTTGGCACGGATGTTGGCCTGGTTGATGAGGAAGTGGATATCGGCTGAATATTTCTCGTTGATGACGCGCTGGAAGTTATCTTTTGCCACAGCCGGAGTCACTGTCTGAGCCGATGCGAGAGTCGAAGTAGCGATAACGCCATAACCTACCTTCACGCGGGGAAGGGCGTACATCTTGCCGTTCTGATCAACTGCGAAATCGAGATAGAGATCGCTGTTTGACATGGCAGCCTGATAAGCCACGTTGAAAGGCACAGTCACTGTACCGCCGTTGGTGTAATTCACCACCTGACCGTTGGCGCGTACATTCTCGCCCTGGAAAAGCACAGGCTGAGCAGTAACCTCACCACCGTTCCATGTAATGACCGGAGTAGCGGTTACTTTTGCATTTTTCACCATGAATTTAGCCGGAATCTTACCTGTAATTGTGCCGGGCACGTTCTCACCTACGGTCTCCAGCGGAGTGGGTGTCGTGGTGAAGAAATCACTTTTAAACTGGCCAAGTTTTTTAGAGCAGCCGGTCATACCTATAACTGCCACACCTAAAGCCAGGTAAAACAATTTGTTGTTCATATTGGATTAAATAATTATATGATTCTATAACACGATGTAAAGTTAGCCAAAATAAATCGAATGGCAAAATAAATCAGTAGTCCATTACGCGTATGCCGGCCTCGCGTATGCGTGCGGCTATGCGGTCGAGCTCCGGTTTCTCCACTTTCTGCAAATTTTCGGCCGGAGTGGAGCGGTCGAGGCTGTAGATCATAACCTCGCGGGGCTGAATCTTACGGTATGCGGCGATGAGGGCGTCAACTTCCTCGTCGGTGGTGTTGTCGATCGGCTTGCCGTCATATTCTCCGCGCAGGATCATCGTCTGGATGATGCCTGTGTCTTTAAACTGACACAAGGCGTCGATCACCCTCTCTGCGGTGAAGTTCGGGTCGTTGGGGCGGTCGATGAGACGCATGGTCGGATCAATGGCAGAGTCGAGCTTGAGGATATTATTATCCACACGTTTCAGCGCATCAGCCACTTCGGGGGTGAAGATACGGGTGGAATTGGTGAGCACCGACACTTTCGCCCCGGGGAAATATTTGTCGCGCAGAGCGAGGGTGTCGTCGATAATGCCCGGGAATTCCGGGTGCAGGGTCGGTTCGCCGTTGCCGGAGAAGGTGATCACGTCGGGGGCGGTGCCCTCCGTCTTCATCTCCAATAGCTTGGCTTCCAGATCTTCGCGCACTTTCTCGCGCGTGGGGAGTCCGGCTTTTCCTGCTCCCTGAGCATTGAATCCGGCTTCGCAGTATAGGCAGTCGAACGAGCAGACCTTGCCGTCGGCGGGCATCAGGTTGATGCCGAGCGAAGTGCCGAGGCGGCGGCTGTGTATCGGGCCGAAGATGGTGGAATGAAATAATATTGTCTGGTCTTTGGGCATGGTGGTTTTCAGTTTTAGGTTTTCAGTTATCAGAGGAGAGATTTATTTCGGGCTTGCGCCCTCAACACAGTCTGATTATAGAGATAAGAGATAATAGATGGTATCCATAACTCCTAATTCCTAACTCCTAACTCCTAATTTTTACCGGTGAGGAGGCCTTGGAGGTCGTGGAGAGTGGTGAGAGCTTGTAGTGGCGTGAGGTTGTCGATGTTGATACCTAAAAGGCGGTCGCGGATCTGCGAGAGAAGGGGATCATCGAGTTGGAAGAAGGAGAGCTGATAGCCGTCGCGCTTCTTGCCGATGTCGGTCATGTTCCCTTTCGATCTGATAGCGTTGTCGCCGCTCTCCGATTTCGAGTTTTCCTCAAGGCGCACGAGCACCTGATCGGCACGCTTCACGATCGACGGGGGCATACCGGCAAGTTTGGCGACGTGGATACCGAAACTGTGAGCTGATCCACCGCGTTCGAGTTTGCGCATGAACACCACCTTACCTTTTATCTCTTTCACCGCCACATTGAAGTTGACAATGCGTTTGAAGCTCTTCTCCATCTCGTTGAGCTCGTGATAATGGGTGGCGAAGAGGGTCTTAGGGCGACAATGACCGTTTTCGTGAATATGCTCCACTATGGCCCATGCGATCGAGATACCGTCGTAGGTGGAGGTGCCTCGTCCGAGCTCATCGAAGAGTATCAATGATCTGGCACTCATATTGTTGAGGATAGCGGAGGCCTCGTTCATCTCGACCATGAATGTAGATTCACCTGAAGATATGTTATCGCTTGCGCCGACACGCGTGAATATCTTGTCGACAACACCGATGCGCGCCGATTCCGCCGGCACGAACGAACCTGTCTGCGCAAGAAGGGCGATCAGCGCGGTCTGACGCAGTAACGCCGATTTACCGCTCATGTTCGGACCTGTAATCATCAGTATCTGGCTGCCGTCAGAGTCAAGATCCACGCTGTTGCTGATGTACGACTCACCGGAAGGCATACGACGTTCGATCACGGGGTGTCTACCCTCTTTGATGGAGATCACCATCGAATCGTCAACCACCGGACGCACATATTTATACTCCTCTGCCACACGAGCCATCGAGAGGAAACAGTCAGACTCCGCTACAGCGGAAGCGTTGCGCCGGATAGCGGGTACGAACGTGAGCGCACCCTGCAGAAGCTCGGTGTAGATCCGCGTCTCGATCTGCGCGATGCGGTCTTGCGCACCGGTGATCTTCTCCTCGTATTCCTTCAGCTCAGGAGTGATGTAACGCTCGGCGTTAACGAGTGTCTGCTTACGAATCCACGTCTCGGGCACCTTCTCCTTGTGGGTGTTGCGCACCTCGATATAATAACCGAAAACGTTGTTGAACGCAATCTTGAGCGACGGGATGCCGGTGATTTCGCTCTCACGTTCCCTGATCTCTTCCAAGGCGCGACGCGAATTGGCATGAAGGTCGCGCAATTCATCGAGTTCGCCGTCTACGCCGGGGGCAATCGTCGGTGTATTACCAAGTTTTGACGGGGCATCGTCAACCAATACACGCGCTATCGTCTCGGAAAGCTGCGTGGTGTCGGCCATCTTTCCGGCCATTTCCTTGAACACCTCGGAATCGGATTCCGCCAGCATCGAGCGCAACCTGTCGGCACCGCGCAGCGAATCGCGCAGCGTGATGAAGTCGCGCGGCGTGATGCGTCCGGAAGCAAGCTTGGCCATCAGGCGCTCCATGTCGCCGATGCCTCGCAACGTCTCCTCGCATCTTTCGCGCAAGGAGACATCGCGGAAGAAATATTCCACCGCATCCTGACGTCGGTTGATCTCCTTGATATCGAGCAGCGGGAAGGCAAGCCACGAACGCAGTTTGCGTCCTCCCATCGGGGTCACGGTCTTGTCAATGACCTTGAGCAGCGACAACCCCTCTTCCGAATAGGTGTCGAACAGTTCGAGATTGCGCACCGTGAACTTGTCGAGACGCACGAAGCGGTCGCCGTCGATGCGTCCTAAAGTGGTGATGTGCGAGATCTGAGTGTGCTGCGTGAGGTCGAGATAGTAAAGCAGACTTCCGGCAGCCACAATCGCCTCTGTCATACCCTCTACGCCGAAACCTTTGAGCGACTTGGTGCCGAAATGCTTCACAAGACGCTCCTCGGCCGCATCGAGGGTGTAAACCCAATCATCGAGTTCGAAGACGCTGCATTTATGCGAGATATTATCCTCGCAGAACTGGCGCGTGCCGTGCATGCGCAACAGTTCCTTCGGGGCTATGTTCGAGATCAGCTTATCAATATATTCCTTATCGCCCTGAGCGCAGAGGAATTCACCGGTGGAGAGGTCAAGAAAAGCCACACCCACTGATGATCGGTTTATATGGATGCCGGCGAGAAAGTTGTTCTCGCGCGGATGAAGGGTATTGTCGTTGAGGTTGACGCCGGGCGTGACCAATTCGGTGATGCCGCGCTTAACGAGCTTTTTCGTCAGCTTCGGGTCTTCCAGCTGCTCGCAGATTGCCACACGCTTTCCGGCACGCACCAATTTCGGCAGATAGGTGTCGAGAGCATGATGCGGAAATCCGGCCAGCTCAACGTATGCCGCCTTACCGTTGGCACGGCGCGTGAGCGTGATGCCGAGAATCTCGCTGGCTGCGATGGCATCTTCCGAGAATGTTTCGTAAAAGTCGCCCACACGGAAAAGCAATATGGCATCGGGATGCTTTTTCTTCATCTCGATATATTGCGTCATCAGAGGGGTCTCAGCTATTTTAGCCATTTCTTCTAATTCTAATTAGGAATTATGAAAATAATCGCAAGTCGGCTAAGAGCGGACGTCGGCCGAAGGCCGGTGCGCGGCGCCGAAGGCGTTTAGACCGACTGCAATGAGGAGTTAGGAGTTTTAGACAGCTATTCTTATCTCTTATCTCTTATCACTTATCACTTATCACTTACGGCTTGAAAATCTTCATCATCAACACTGCCATGCCGAAATAAATGAGCAGACCGACAACGTCGTTCATAATCTGGATAAACGGACCTGTGGCCGTGGCCGGGTTGATTTTTAATTTCTCAAGAGTCAAGGGCACCAGTGTGCCGAACACCGTGGCGAATATGACAACGCAGAACAGCGCACCCGCCACTGCAAACAGCAATACATAATCATGAGGCTCGGTAAAGTAGACATACACGAACATCAGCAAGGAGATGACGATTGCGTTAAGCAGCGCGATTCGGATACTTTTCCATATCTGCTCCCAGAAATGCCCCAAGTCAAGGCGACCGTTGGCAAGACTCTGCACCACGATAGCCGAGGCCTGCACACCGACGTTTCCTCCTGTGCCGCCGATGAGGGGAATAAAGAATGCAAGTGCTGTCAGAGCCGTCAGCTGAGCCTCAAAACCGGTGAGAATCAAAGAGGTGATAATTCCTCCGGCCACTCCGATGAGGAGCCACGGCAAGCGCGATTTGACCTGCGCAAACACAGAGTCGTCGGCATCGACATCCGAGGAGATACCGGAAGCGAGCTGATAGTCGCGCTCGCTCTGCTCGCGCACCTCATCCATCACGTCGTCGACAGTGATCTGACCCACGAGGCGCCCGATACTGTCTACGACCGGCATCGCCACAAGGTCATATTTCTCGAAGTCTATAGCCACATCGTCGATCTGCGTGTCGGCCTTCACCGAGACCGGATCGGCCTCCATGACATGCTTGATTTTCGACACCGAAGGGTGCGTGATCATCTTCTTCAATGGCAACACACCTTTGAGTCGGTCGTCGTCATCAACGACATACACATAATATATATCATCAAGATCTTCCGCCTGATGACGCATCTCCTTGAGACATTCCGGCATCGACAGGTTCTCGTTGACTTTGATAAGTTCCGTGCCCATCAGACCGCCGGCCGTGTCTTCATCATATTGCAGGAGGTCGACGATATCGCCTGCCTGCTCCATGTCTTCGATGTTCTGGATCACCTCCTCGCGTTCCTCCTCGTCGAGTTCCTGAATAAGGTCCACGGCATCGTCGGTGTCGAGAAGGTCGATGAAGTGACCGATCTGCTCCGGTTCCATCCCTTCGAGGAGCTTCTTACGATCCTCCTCGTCGAGCTCCATCAGCACATCTGCCTTCTTCTCTTTATCATCAATGAGACTGAAAGCCCATTCGGCTTCCTTGAGCGAGAGACTCTGAAAGAGCTCTGCAACATCGGCCGGGTGCAGGTCGGCAAACACCTTGCGCACCCCGACTTCGTCGCCATGTTCGATCTGCTCTTCGATCTGCTCAATCTCTTTATCAGTTAAATCTTTCATCTCATTTAGTTAGAAGTTAGGATTTAGGAGTTAGGAATTATAGACACTTTTGTGAGAACATTAATTATCATCTCGAAAGCCTCTTCTTGTGGTAGCAGTTATACTACTCAATAATCTTTTTAACTCCATACAATCCTTACTCATTGAATTATATTCTTTTTCAGAAATAAACTCACCGGAATATAATAAATCAAGCCAATAAGCTGTCTCATTACATTCCTTAAAAGCAATATACATTTTATTTAAGAAATCTCTACGGCTTGAGCCGCTTTGAGCTTCTACTATATTTGCACCAACGCTGGTTCCTGATCGCAATATCTGCTTAGACATTACTGTCTCATTATTACGAATTCGTAACGTCTTATATAAGGCAACGATTCTGAATGCAAATTTCTTGGATTTATTACTAATAATATTTTCCTTTGGTTTCTCCTTGATCATATCATTGCCTCATCATTATTAATTATTAAATTCTCAATGCCTCAGAAGAATATCTGTCCACAACTCCTAACTCCTAATTCCTAACTCCTAATTATTAGTAATGGAAGCTTGATCCTCCTAAAAACTCCCTCAATAATGAAGTCGATGGAACTTGGCTTGCCGGAACGGCGTGGAAGAGCTGCAGGAAGCGCAGCAGACGGTAAGCCACGGCATATTGCCGCTTGTCGTGAGAAACGGCGCGCAGCAACGGCTCGGCATACTCTTTCATCACCCCGATTTCAAATATCAGCGAGGAGTTGAATGTGGCATCGGCATTCTCGGCAAACGGGAAAATCCATTTCTCCTCCCCTCGTCTTACGCTCGGCCAACGGCGGATTGTCTCCTCAGCCGATGTGCCGCGATATTTATGGTCGCGCACGATGCGGCGGAGCAGACGCGTGTCGGAGGTTGATATCCAGTTATGATTGTCGATGCGCAGCGTGGTGAGAGCCGACACATATATCTTATAGAGGTTGCGCGGATCGATCGAAGCAGTAAGCTCCGGGTTGAGGCCGTGAATACCCTCGATAATCAGCACATCATGTGCATCAAGACGCAGCGGTCGCGGTTTCTCGACTCTTCGTCCGAGCTCGAAACTATAGGTCGGCAAATTGATCTCTTCGCCTGCGAGCAGACGTGTAAGGTCGCTGTTGAAACGCTCCAAGTCTAAGGCGTAGAGGCTTTCGAAATCATAATCGCCCGATTCGTCGCGGGGCGTTTTGTCGCGGTCCACGAAATAATCGTCGAGCGAAATCATCTTCGGCGTTATGAGATTGGTCATCAGCTGGATTGCAAGACGCTTGCACGATGTGGTCTTGCCCGACGAAGAGGGCCCGGCAATAAGGACGATTCCGGCTTCCCCCTTTGCCCGTCGCGCCGCAATGTCATCGCTGATACGCCCTAAGAGCTTATCGTGCATCGCCTCCGCCACATTGATGAGGTCGGCGGTCGCGCCTTTCTCTACGGCGAGGTTCAGCTCACCGACGTTGGCCACGCGTGTGATACGGTTGAAGCGCAGATGCTCTAAAAACGCATTATACAGTTTCTCCTGTTCCAGCGGTTTGGTCGCCTCGTCAGGATTTCCGGCATCCGGGGGGAGCAGTAGAAATCCCTTCTTATAAGGAATAAGATCGAAGACACCGAGGTATCCCGTAGATGGAGCGAGAGGCTGATAATAGGAATCGGCTGTATCGCCGAGACGGTAATATGTGGTGTAAAGCTGATTGAGAGTGCCGAGCAACTGCACTTTGGCATTGAGACCTTCGGAACGGAAAACATCCATCACCTCGGCCGTGGGTTTCTCCATGCGGCGGAACTGGATATCCTCCTCCACACATTCGCGCATCCTCGCGCGCAACGCCTCGACATCATCGGCCGAGAGCTGCACCGTTTGCGAGTCGGCATCAAGCAGACGGCAGTAATAGCCGCGCGATATCGAAAGCTCGATGCGGAGCGTGTGCATCGGGTAAAGCTCGCGCACGGCTTTGTAAAGCATCATGCAGAGAGAGCGCACATACACCTCGCGTCCTTCGGCAGAGTCTATACCTAAGAACTCCACCATCTTCGGCTGATAGAGGATATAATCGAGAGCCTCGGTCTTATTATTAACCAGAGCGCATATCGGCCACTCCCCTTCCGGAAGCACCTTCGACGCCACCTGAAGCAGCGTCGAACCGCCCTCAACGTCTACCGACGTGCCGGTGTTGACACACATTATTTTGATTGACTGCATAATTAAGCCGGTTTTGGATGATTTTTCATGAATGCAACCGAGATTTTCACCTCTTCATACACCTGATTATGTATTTTTACGCACTTCTTTTGGCAAAATTAATAAAATATTTTGTTAAATTTTGGTCGAATCAAAAAGAATTATTACCTTTGCACTCGCAAAGTATGCTTGAGGTGGAGTCCTCGGGTAATTTTGCATATCGTGGCCCATTCGTCTATCGGTTAGGACGAGAGATTTTCATTCTCTAAAGAGCAGTTCGACTCTGCTATGGGC
>JAIEAO010000058.1 GCA_029071345.1 Muribaculaceae bacterium
TGTAAGCACCGATATGCTGCGTGATACCACCGGCCTCACCGGCGATCACGTTGGCGTTACGGATATAGTCGAGCAGTGAAGTCTTACCATGGTCGACATGACCCATCACGGTCACGATCGGCGGGCGGCTCTGGAGATCTTCCTCCTTATCCTCCACAACTTCGATGGCCTCGGTAACGTCGGCGCTGACAAACTCGGTGGTGAAGCCGAATTCTTCAGCCACGATGTTGATGGTCTCGGCGTCAAGACGCTGGTTGATAGAAACCATTACGCCGAGGTTCATGCAGGTTGCGATGACGTTGTTGACAGGCACATCCATAAGGTTGGCGAGGTCGTTGGCCGTTACGAACTCGGTGATTTTGATTACCGAGCTTTCGGCCTCAGCGCGCTGCTGGTCGGCGAGCTCGCGGTTGTGCATCTCCTCGCGCTTCTCCTTACGCCACTTGGCACCCTTCTTCGAGGGCTTGTTGGTGAGACGCGCCAAAGTCTCTTTCACCTGCTTCTGCACGTCTTCGCTGCTTACCTCCTGCTTTACGGGACGTTTGTCGCGTTTACGTTTGTCGCCGCGTCCGCCGCCACCTTGCTGACGATTGTCGTTGCGGCCTCCGCCTGCATTGTTATCTTTCTTGCGGGTATCGGCTCCGAATCCGGGCTGGGAAACGGCTTTTTCGATATCCACTTTCTCTTTTCCGATACGATTGCGCTTCTTGCGCCCTGCATCATTGGCATTGGCAGCTCCATGTGCTTTGGCAGCCTCTGCCCTGCGCTCGCTGCGGCTCTTCTTGCGCGGACGCGTAGACTGATTGAGGGCTGAAAGGTCGATCTTGCCTACTACTTTCAGCTCCGGACCGGCCGGAGGAGTCGAGAGGCGGAACACACCGTTGCTCTTCTGCTCCTCTGCGGCTTTGGGCTCCTCAGCTTTCTGAGCAGGTTTCTCGGCTGCCTTCTCCTCAGGTTTGGGAGCCTGAGGTTTGGGAGCCTCTTTCTTCTGAGCGGGCTGTTCTTTCTTCGGCTGCGCGGGCTTCTCGGGAGTTTTCTCCGCTTTGGGCGCGGGAGCCTGGTTAACTTTCACCGGAGCTTCCTGCTTGGGTGCCTCGGCCTTGGGAGCCTCCTGCGTGGGCTGCTCTATGGGCTTGGGAGCCGGTTCTTCGACCTTGGGCTGCTCTACAACCGGAGCTGCGGGAGCCTTTTCAACCTTGGGCGCGGGTGCCGGTGCTTCGGTCTTGGGAGTCTCGGCCTTTGTAGCCGGAACTGCCGGGGCCTGCACCGGAGCGGGATTTACCGGAGTTTCAGCCGGTTTTTTCTCAGCGGTAGCAGGATTCTTGGGAGCATCCAGATCAATATGGCCCACAATCCGGGGACCGGCGGAATTAGGAATGGCAGTTTTGATCTCCTCAACCTTCGGACGATCGGCTTTCGCCTGCTTGTCCTTGGCCACTTTCTTCGTAGTGGTCAGGCCGTCGGAAATCTCTTTGATATCCTTGTCCTTGCTGAACTCTTTGGTGAGCATATTTACCGCATCTTCGTCGATACGGGTGTTGGGACCGGGATTCTCATCAATCTCGACATTGTGTTTGCGCAGGAATTCCACCGCGGTGTTGATTCCTACGTTAAGGTCTTTTGCTACTTTGCTGATTTTTATGCGCATAAGTATGTTTTAGTTTTCTAATTTCAATTAATCTTCGAATTCGGCTTTGAGCACATCCATCACATGCTCGATAGTCGATTCTTCGAGGTCGGCCTGTTCAAGTACATGGGCCGGAGCGTTAAGCACAGCCTTGGCGGTGCCTAAACCGAGATCCTTAAGGGCTTCGATCACCCACTGATCGATTTCATCGCTGAACTCGTCGAGGTAGATATCCTCTTCACCGTTCTCGATGTCGCGATATACATCAATAGAATAACCGGTCAGCATCGAGGCGAGACGGATGTTCATACCTCCCTTACCGATTGCGAGGCTAACCTCATCGGGATGCAGGAACACTTCCGCTTTCTTGGCCTCTTCGTTCAGACGGATTGAAGAGATCTTCGCCGGGCTGAGCGCGCGCTGGATATAAAGCTGCGGATTGGCAGTGTAGGAGATAACGTCGATATTCTCGTTGCGGAGCTCGCGGACGATGCCGTGGATGCGGCTTCCTTTGATACCTACGCAGGCGCCGACGGGGTCAATACGGTCGTCGTAGCTCTCAACGGCAATCTTGGCGCGCTCGCCGGGGATGCGGGCCACATCTTTGATTGTGATGAGACCATCATGAATCTCAGGCACTTCCTGCTCGAAGAGGCGACGGAGGAACGAGGGATCAGTACGGCTTACGATCACTTTCGGGTTGTTATTGGGGTTGTCAACACGCTTAACGATCGCACGCACCATATCACCCTTGTGGAAGAAGTCGCCGGGAATCTGCTCCTCTTTGGGCATGATGAGTTCGTTCTGCTCTTCGTCAAGTAAAAGCATCTCGCGCTTCCAGATCTGATGAACCTCTCCGGAAATCAGCTCTCCTTCGATCTCTTTGAACTTAGAATAGATGGCATCTTTCTGCAGGTCAAGAATCTTGGACTGAAGAGTCTGGCGGAGGTTAAGAATGGCGCGACGACCGAATTTCTCGAAATAGATCTGCTTGGTCACATCCTCGCCGATCTCACACTCGGGGTCGATTTCGCGGGCATCGCTAAGACCGATCTCCATATCTTTGTTCTCAACTTCGCCATCGGGAACTACAATAAGATTCTGATATATCTCGCAGTCACCTTTGTCCGGGTTCATGATGACGTCGAAATTCTCATCTGTGCCGAACATTTTAGCCAGCACATTGCGGAAAGATTCCTCAAGCACGGAAATCATAGTGGCCTTATCGATGTTCTTGAGTTCCTTGAACTCAGCGAACCGGTCCACCATATTAACTGCTTCTGCTTTTTTTGCCATATTTAGTTTTTATTTTAATTTTCAATTTAGTGAGAAGTGAGAAGTGAGAAGTGAGAAGTGAGAAGGATAGTTTCTATAACTCCTAACTCCTAACTCCTAATTCCTAACTTCTCTAAAGCCTAACTCCTAACTTCTCTAAAGCCTAAAACTTAAAGAGATATTTCACCGAGTTCACCGCATCGTATGTGAAACGCATCTCGCGGGTAACCTCCACAGGACGCTTGGCCCCCGCGGGTTTCTCCTTAACCGTGGCGAGGATCGCAAAATCGCTGTCTCCCGCCTCCTGAAGCACACCGGTGTATTTCTTGCCGTCACGGGCCATCACTTCCACCTCGTTGCCGATATTTTTCTCATACTGTTTGCGGACCTTGAAGGGAGACGTGAATCCTGCCGATCCCACCTCAAGCTCGTAATCCTCCGGCTCGCGCGGGAATTCAGCCTCTATCTTCCGGGAGAGATCAATGCAGAAATCGATGTCGACGCTGTCGAGAGAGTCGATTTCAACTTTTATCACATTGTCGGCAGTCACGCTTGTCTCTACCAGAAAATAAGAAGTATCTTCAAGTTCTTTCTCTATGAATTGCTCTAAAGCTTTCTTATCAATCATTTTGTTTCATTTTCGATTACAGTAGGAATGCGATAAATCGCGTCCGCACTCGGAAATATAGGCGGTATCCATAAATCCTTACTCCTAACTCCAAATTCCTAACTAAAAAAAGAGGAGACGTATGTCCCCTCCGGAATTCTATGCAAAGGTAATAAAAAATCCGTTGATTTTAGGTGATTAAGACTTTAGAGCGGGCATTTTAGGCATAATATCGGATCAAAATAACATTTATTAACATAATTTAATAAATATTACACTTCTCCACGCAGCCAACTGTCGATTAGTCTACGCGACAATGACGGCAGTGTGGGAAGCTCCGGCGGGTTTTCGCGTTGAAACCAACCGCCCGAAGTCAGTTCGCCGTCGGCAAATCGAATCTCGCCACCCGCATAATCAGCGGTAAAAGCTACCATAAGCTGCGACGGGAAGGGCCACGACTGGCTGGCGAAATACCGTATATTCTTCACATCGAGAGATGTTTCCTCTTTAACTTCGCGCCTTACACATTCCTCGAGATTCTCACCCGTTTCCACGAATCCCGCCACAAGGGCATAAACCGACCGGGAGAAATTGCGGGCATGAACCAGCAAAGCTTCATCACCGCGCTTCACTAACACTAAGATTGCGGGAGACAACGACGGAAAATCTTCTCTATCGCAGACCGGGCATTTTACCGAAATCTCGGAAGCCTGACACATTTCCGCCCCGCATGAGCCGCAGAAACGGTGAGTACGAAAGAAATAATCAAGTTCGGCACGGCGAGCCTCTACTTTCCATCTCTCGTCGCCAAGATATTTCCACGCCTCGCGAAGACCGACCTCACGCTCTTCTCCGTCAACAACGACCTTCATAGCAGATAATTAAAATTAATAATTAAGGGCTGCTCAATTAATGCCTAAACTCAGACTGTGTTGAGGGCGCAAGCCCGAAACCCTTCTCACTTCTCACTTCTCACCTCTCAATTTACAATGCTATCTCGGCCTCGATATTCTTCAGAAACTCTCCTAACGACGCATTATGCTCCACCGCTTTTTTCAGAAACTCATGAGGAGGCAGAGGTTTCTCATACTCAATAGATTCATTGATGCGAGTTTCAAGAGAAATACCATCATTGCGCAGTCGTTCACGCAAAAACATCACAAGCTGAGTCATCGACGATTCGAAAGCCTGAATCTGCGCCGGATGCTCAACCACAAGCATAAACTCTGTGGCTGACTTCCGTTCTTTCTGAGCCACACGCATGGCGCTGAGCAGGATATGCATATCGGAATGCGCCGCCATGAATTCTTCCCATGCGCGATTGAAATCTTCGTCGGTAAAATCCTCGTGACGCTCTTCAAGAGTATGCGCCGTAGTGGTCTCGCGATTTTCCGACAGACGGAATGACCGGGGACGACGCGTAGAGTGAGACGATGATGACGCAGGCTTCAACTTCGGAGCCGATTCACGGACAGCCGGCGCGACCGGGGGTGTCGTCGATGCAGACAGAGGGGGGTCAACACGCGCGGATTGCACCGGCGCGGCAGATTGCGTCGGAGCCGACGCAGGAGCCGGAGCGCTGCTGATTTCGGGGTTATTCGCCGGAGCCTGCAGGGGGTTGCGGAGGGAGGGGAGATCCTCCGCTAAGTCAAAAGGGGGCGTAGCCGGTTGCTGAAGTTGACACAGACGTATGAGCGTCACCTCTACGAGCAACTGTTTATTGCTCGAAGTGCGATATTTATAATCTGCATCGTTGAGAATCTTCATCGCCGCGTAATACCACTGCAATGGCAGCTTGGCAGTCTGAGCCTTGAACGACTCAGCCGTGTCGGCATCGAGCTCGAGAAGCGGAAGTGTGCGCTGATCGGCCGCCACCATCAGGTTGCGCACATGGTTCGCAAGACCGTTGATAAAGAAGAGAGAATCGAAACCTTTGTCGCGTATATCCTTGTAGATCAACAGCGCATCTGAGATATTTCCGCTTGCGAAGGCATCGACAAGACGGAAATAGAAGTCGTAATCCAGCACATTGAGATTATCGAGCGTTGACTCGTATGTGATGCCGTTAGGCGACGACGCAGCCACCTGATCGAAAATCGAAAGGGCATCGCGCATGGCTCCGTCGGCTTTTCGGGCGATGATGCCGAGCGCACGCGGATCGGCCGACACGCCGCGGTCGGCAGCCACATATTTCAGATGCTCCACCATATCGTCGACGGTGATGCGTTTGAAATCATAAATCTGGCAACGGCTGAGAATCGTAGGTATCACCTTATGCTTCTCGGTGGTGGCGAGAATGAAGATAGCATACTTCGGAGGCTCCTCCAACGTTTTCAGAAATGCATTGAAAGCCTGCGACGAAAGCATATGCACCTCGTCGATGATGAAGACTTTATATCTACCCTGCTGCGGGGGCACATTCACCTGCTCGATGAGGGCGCGGATATCATCGACACTATTGTTCGAGGCCGCGTCAAGCTCAATGAGATTAAAAGAGTTACCCTTCGTTATCGCCTGGCACGAATCACACACACCGCAGGCCTCGCCGTCGGGGGTAGGATTAGTGCAGTTGATGGTGCGCGCGAAAATTCGGGCGCACGATGTCTTACCCACACCGCGCGGACCGCAGAACAGGTATGCCTGCGCCAGCCGACCGGTGGAGATGGAATTTTTCAGCGTGGAAGTGAGATACTTCTGCCCTACCACACTTGCAAATGTGGCCGGACGATATTTCCTCGCGCTGACTATGTATTGTGAGTTATCGCTCATGCTTTAGGAATAATTTGACTACAAAACTATAAAAAAATATGTAAATTAGCAACAATATCGCCTGCGGTGCGTTAGAAATTAAAAAAGAACAGAAATATGGCTAAAAGCGGATTATACACGCGCACGGGCGATGCGGGCGAGACATCGCTTGTAGGAGGCGCACGCGTAAAGAAAAATTGCGCCCGCCTTGAGGCTTACGGCACCATCGACGAACTCTCCACCGCCCTCGGTGCAATAGCCTCCGACCCTAAATGTGACGACGAACTGAAAGGTCAGATTCAGCAGATACAGAACGAGATGTTCAACATCGGATGCTATCTCGCCACAGACCCCGGCGACGGCAAACCGGCCTGCACATCGCTCACCGCTGAAAAACTTTCACATCTCGAAGGATGGATCGACACGCTCGACGAACAGACCCCGAAGATCAACGCCTTCGTGCTCCCCGGCGGCTGCGAACTTTCATCGAAAGCTCACACCGCGAGAGTGGTTTGCCGCCGTGCTGAACGCCGCATCCTCGACCTCACCGAAGAAAGCTACGTCGACCCGAAAGTGCTCGAATACGTCAACCGCCTTTCCGACTACCTTTTCATCGCCGCCCGCTACGCCAACTTCATGCAAGGAGTCGGCGAAATAACCTGGAAGCAAAATTGACAAATCAATTTTTCTTCAAGTATGAAGAAAGTAGGGACGCGATAAATCGCGTCCGCAACGGCCGCCGACACTCCGTGACGGCGTAACTTGGATACTTGGATAAAAGATAACCGATAAAATAACTATTAAAAACAGAAAGATATGTATTGGACACTTGAATTAGCATCAAAACTTGAAGACGCCCCCTGGCCCGCAACAAAAGAAGAACTCATTGACTTCGCAATGCGCAGCGGCGCTCCTCTGGAAGTGATCGAAAACCTCCACGAAATCGAAGACGAAGGAGAGATCTACGAATCCATCGAAGACATCTGGCCCGACTACCCCTCCAAAGACGACTTCTTCTTCAACGAAGAGGAGTACTAAGCCGAAATTAGCTCAATTTTAGGGCTTAAATAATTAAAGCATAAGCGATTGACAAGCGAATAAATAAACTTGTCAATCGCTTTTTCTGTTCTTTTACTTCAAAATAAACTGAAATGTATCCGTCCGAAAAGCGCCGACTTTTACATGATGTTTTTGAATGCGAACTTTGCACTCAAAAACGATATGTTTAATCTTAATGAAAGCAACCGCATAGTCATGGCGCAGCATCCGGCGGAGGATATAATCAAGGCAATAAACGCCAAAGCGAAGAGGAAAGGAGTCTCTAAAAAGAGCAGCCAAATTAAACCCCGCCACCCAATGTTTGCTAACGCCGGGAGACGGGGCCTAAAACTAATATTTATTTTAACCTACCTGTATTTTTAGAGTGTTATTCCTATCAGTGCCGGCGCATGGTCGGAGAGAAATTCCTTTCCATCCATTTCGGCCAATACTCCGTAACGACTCACCTTCACACCATTCTTTACAAACAGGTAATCAAGAAAACAGCGTTTCTCGATAGGAAGGCGTCCGAAATTGTGCCATGTCCATGCGGGGCCATACACAAGTGGAGAGATCGTGCGGGAATCTGTCATGTGCAGAGGATTGGTTTTATCCGTAATCACACTATACGGTTCGGATTCAGGCGTAGCGTTGAAGTCTCCTGTCATGACTATGGGAAGACCACTGGCAATTTCAGATGCTTTTTTAAGTAACAACGCTGCACCTTCCCTTCGGGCATTCGGTCCGCGGTGGTCGAGGTGTGTATTGACCATCAGCATCATCTTCCCTGACTCTTTATCCTTTAATTTAGCCCAGGTGGCGATGCGGGGATAAGATGTGTCCCAACCTTTTGAACCGGGCACGTCCGGGGTTTCGCTCAGCCAGAAAGTGCCACTGTCAATTACATCGAAACGAGATTTACGATACCAGATGGTGCAGTGTTCACCTCGGGGGCTATCATCACCCGTGCGGCTGACGCTGACGTATCCTAATTCGGGCAGCCTTTCTTTCATATCCTCAAGCTGCACCGGTCTCACTTCCTGCATCCCTACAAGGTCTGCCTTATAGAACTGTACGGCATTTGTCACCCTGTCCGCTCTATATTCCCATCCATTCTCCTTGTCGGCAGAAGTGGCATTGCGAATATTGAAAGTCATGACAGTTATCTCCGGGCTTTGATTTTTAGGTGCTTTTCCCCACAAAGTCAGCGCGCAGAGAGTCAGCAAGGAAAAAATTGATAGTTTTCTCATTTCAATTTTTGCGGATTAATCTTAAATTTCATAATGTGAGGGGTGTTGTCAGCGGAGTTACCCAGATATAAGGTATAGTCTCCGGGATTGAGTTGCCAGGATTTGGTGGCATCATTCCAGAAAGAGAGATCCTTGAGTGGAATAACTATTTCACTTTGGGTTGTCGCTCCGGCAGGAAGATTGATTTTCCTGAAGCCCTTGAATTCCTTTTTAGGACGGGCCACTGTCGGGCTGTCCTCTCCCACGTATGCCTGCACCACTTCCGCTCCTTCACGTTTCCCAGTGTTTGCGAGATTGAACTTGACAATGAGATTCTCTTTGTCAACCTTTACAGAAGATTTCCGGATTTCAAAATCGGTATAGCTCAAACCGTGACCAAATGTATATAATGGAGCTACCCCTTTTGCTTCGTGCCAACGATGACCAACAAACACGGAATCATCGTATGGTATATCATAAAGCATGATGAGGGCTTCATTATATGCCCGCGGGGCTTTGTTGTAGCACACACCCCCTTCCGGGATTGTGTTTTTTGCGTGAGTGTCGCTGAATTCAACGGGGATAACCATCGGGAGTTTGCCCGACGGATTCAGATCCCCGGAAAGGATATCGGTAACAGCTCGCATACCGATTTGTCCGGGATACCATGCGTAGAGGACTGCTGCAGCCTTGTCGTTCCAGTCTTTCATTCTGATGCCGGAACCGGAAACCACGGCAACAATCGTGTTAGGATTCAGATTTACGGCTTTTCTCACAAGCATCTCCTCCTCTTTATCAAGTTCAAACGGGCGCTCGAAAGACTCCATATCCGTGGTGCCTACCACTGTCAGAACCACATCTGCGTGAGCAATATCCTGATCCGTAGGATTCTCCATTATGGTCACATTGTTTCCGAACTCATCTTTGAGAGCCTGACTGAGAGACACAAAATCGTATCCCTCCACATCCGCAGAAGATGAAGCAAGATTCAATTCGAGGCGCGGGTCGCCGTTGAGATATTTACCGATGACCAGAATCTTACGATCCTTGTTCAAAGGGAGAATACCGTTGTTGCGGAGAAGAACCACCCCCTCGGCGGCTGTCTGATATGCGATATCGACATGCTCGGGAAACTTGGCGAGGAGTTCAGGCTGATATTTCTCACGATCATAAAGGCCGAAGGCATATCCTGTGGCGAGTACGGGTCTCATGACGCGGTCAATATCCTTTTCAGTGATTTTTCCCGTCTTGACAGCTTCAAGCATCATCTTACGCTCTTTGCTATTGCCGGGCATCACTGTGTTTTGTCCGCTATTGATAACTTTCACAGGATCATAGACAGAACGCCAGTCGCTCATCACGCTACCTTTAAAACCGAGTTCTCCCCGAAGGATAGTGTCAATGAGATGTTTGTTTTGGCCGGCCCATTCTCCGTTGACCCTATTATAGGCGGTCATTACATAGGCAACCCCGGCATCAACTCCTGCACGGAAAGGGGCGAGATATACCTCGTGCATCGCCCTGTCATCAATGATGGAATTAGAGCGGCGGCGATAGAATTCGGTCTCATTACCGATAAAATGCTTCAGGCAGGCGGCAGTACCGGTGGATTGCATACCTTTCACATATTCGGAGGTCATCTTGGCAGATAGCAACGGATCCTCTCCGAGATACTCATAGTTGCGCCCGCATTGAGCATTTTTGGTAATATTCACTCCCGGACCTAAGAGAACCTCTATGCCTCCCGCACGGCATTCTTCTCCGACGGATTTAGCATACTCATAGGAGAGGTCGGGATTGAAGGTGGCCGCAAGCATGATAGGAGCCGGCATAGCGGTGGATTTCTCAAGTTGCCTGACCATATCATTGTCTGGCAAGTTCTTTCGGATATGCACACCCTGACTCGCATCCGAAAGATAGAGATAAGGTATTCCCTTCTCCGGAACTCCGTAAAAGAAGAAGTCGCTGTAGCCTAACAAAAAATTTTTCTTCTCATCGAAAGAGAGTTCGGAGATTTTCTTGTCTGCCTTCTCGTAAGCTTCGTCCCAACTGATCTGTTGTTGGGAGCATATGGTGCTCCCCCCGGCAAAAACCGGGAGGAGTAAGGTGATTAATAGTTTTCTGTTCATTTCGCTATGTTAATGGTGATGTTATCAATAAACCAGCGGGAGAATTTACTATCCTTGTCTCCGCAGAATTTAAGATAAGTCGTAGGTTTGGCATCCTTTACCGTAAAGGTATATTGATTGAATTTAGTGTAATCAAGGTCTGATATTTCGAACGTGGTGGCCCCGTTGATCGTACCGCCTCCTACAACTTCAATCACCGCCTTACGGCTGTCTCCGCCATAGTCTGCGCTCTGTGCGGATGCTGCCTTGCTGAATACTGAGTGGTTCTTATAAGCCATCGCCTCAAATGTTACCTCATAGTTGCCTGCCGCGCCCACTGCCGGAGTCTGCAATTCTCCATGCTCGCATTTGAGGTCCTGATGAGCGGTAGCAACAGATTCCACGTAGCCGATCTGAGCATATCCCGGACGCTGACGCACATTCTTACCGGTCAATCCCATCGATTGTGTCTGGGTCCATTGGGCAATGTCATCGCCGCAGAAGTTAAGGAGTCCACACAGACGGTCACCGAGAATGTAGTCCGCACCTTGAGTGAGGTTATCAAACGGCTGGAACCAAACGGCGCCTGCCGGTTTTGTTGTGCTGAATGCAGGGATACGGTCAATTATAATACAGCTGTGGGCAGTAGCGCGTCCGTAACTTCCCGAGCTTGCCACAGGCTCTCCGTGGATACCGTCGTTATTGGCAGGATGAAGCTTGATGTATAATGTTTTCCTGCGTTCGAGAGAGGCCTGAGGATTCTTAATGTCATAGCTGTACATGAAATAGTTCTTACCCGAACCGTATGGTCTGTCAGTCGGGATTGAGAATGTGATGTCATCATCGGAGACCTTATACCATGAAGTCTGGTCAGTCGAGTATTCCACAACCCAGTTCTGGCAACCCTTCTTCTGTACGCCCCAACCGAATTGTAATCTGAAACCATTGGGAAGATCCTCATCCAAGGGGAAGATGAATGTTACATCGTTTTCCGGTCCTTCCGAGAATGTGCCGAGCTGCAGGTTATGGTGTCCGGAATCATCGGCCCAGAACAGGAATTCGTTGGAAGATTTCGAAAGATTAAGCTTCAAGGTCACACCTGTGCCGTCCTTGGTCATGATGTAAGAATTGTTGATGACCTTCGTATCTTTTACGAAATCGATGTAACGACCTTTGCTGTTGGCATTCTCAGTCATGAATGAGAGAACGTAGGGATAAGTGATACCGCCGTCGTAGCGTGCACCATCCATTTTAATATCATCCACAGAGCGGGGTGCCACACAATACTTGCCATCGTAATAGACTGCGATTCCGGTCAGTGTTCCGCTTCCCGAAGGAACTGCATTGCCGGCGAATGTGGCTGAAGGAAGTGTCACCATTCCAAAAGTATTCTTGGATTGATCCTGAATCGTTATCAGACCTGCGATATTGCTTTTCTTCATATCTGCAGTTGCCACCTGACCTTCGAGACTGACGAGCATTCCCTCATAGCGTCCGGAAGCGAGTTCTTCAGCTGAAACAGAGATCGCTACGGGCTCTACGCGCGAGGACTCGGTTCTTTTTATCTCGTCGTCGGATGCCGCCTTGATTTCCACCTGTCCGGTTTCAGAGCCGCGTCCGATTGTCGCACCTTTAAGGTTGATTTCAATCTCCTCGCCCATACCCATGAGGAGTTGTTTATCGGTTGCGACCAAGATTCCGTTGCCCGCTTCGCCGGAGGATATTATTGCCGTCCGGTTCTCAAATACATTTCCACCTTGCGTATTGGAGACGATAATGCCGCGGGTCAATCCCTCAGCAGTAAATGTATAATTATCGGACAGTGCGAGGCTTCGTAATTCCTTCACTGTCACCAGCCCGTCGGCGGATGCTGAATTCTGTCGGATCACAAGGGATGCGACCGCACTATTCTGACGGTTGCTGAATGTCAGGATAGTCTCGCGCGATGAGGCCTCTTCATTTTTATCAACACTGAGAACCAATGTTTCCGAACCTGTTGATTCACGCATGGATATTCGGGCCCAGTTACATCCGTCGCTGAAAGTTGCTTTCCAATCGCAGTTGGCTTCAAGGTTAACATTAAGGGCGGCCTCTATCGCCGGGGTGAAAATTGAGTCGGTCTCCAAGCTGATCCGCGCGATAGGGAGTGCGACATCATCGGAGCAGGAGGTAGCCATCATCATTGAGCCTGCCAGTAACGCTCCCGATATATTTAGAAAATATCTGAATGTTTTCATATAATATTCTGTTATTTAGCTATGTCTACTATTACCGGAAGGTGATCGCTAACATCATAAAAAGAGAATCCCTCTATTCGGGGCACCATCGTTTTCACCACCTCACAGATTGTTTCATTCCCTTTCCAGTGAAGAATATAATCTAACCTTTTGCTGGAGCTGAAGAATGTTGTGGATGAGGCTGACACAGGTTGCCAGTTATCCAGACAATTCGTCGGCAGGGAGGTATCGTTAAGGTCACCGGCAAGAAAAACCGGTTTCTTCACAGAAGCATACACCTTTTTCACATAGCTGTTGATGAGATCATAGGACCACTGACGGTTTGTTGCAGCAGCTACGCAAAGGTGTGTGGCAATAAAGACGAAATCGTCGAACTCACACACAAAGAATACACGCGGTTCGTCGCCGGGGAGCTTCTCCGAATAGGTGGATAATGGCTCGACCTTTGACATAATGCCCACACCATATTCGCCACCGTGCATATCCACCGCTTTACAGAAATACGGTTTGTAGCCGTTGCGTTTTGCAAGTTCCTCAATCTGATCGACAGGATTGTTTTTTGTTCCTTTGTCAAGTTCCTGCAATGCCACCACATCCGCGTCAAGTAATTTAATTGCGTTGGCAGTCATATCGTAGTTTGCGACACTGCTGTTTGCCGGGGCACAACGATGCACATTATAGGTAGCCATTCGAATCGTGTTCGGTACTCGTTCAATCGACTCTACTTTCACCTTGTCTTCGAAATCAAAATCCGAATTATCCCCGTCAAGTTCATTACAGGAGGTAATGAAGGGGGTCGCCATCAGAGACAGAATCCCGAAGATGTATAAATTTATATATTTACGTTTCATATTAACTAAAGCGACTTTTTAAAAATTTAAATTATCGTTCCATCCGGGATTCTGTGTGATAGATCCCTGTGTGATCACTCTGTCATCGGTCGGGATCGGATACAGATAATCCTTTCCCTCATCCCATACACGGGGATAATCCGTATGCAGCAGGATATATCCGCTGTCACCATTGGTGAGGGTCACCTCTTTGCCCAATTCCACTACGATGCGGCAACTTGTGGCAGGCTTAACGCCTTTATAGAGGCATACATCGTTGATTCCATCCTCGTTCAGGTCATATTCACCCGGTCCGGGCACATACATTCCGGTGAAAGGTTTGGTGAAGCGTGCACCCTCCTTCCATCGCATAATATCCCAATAGCGGAAGCCTTCCATAAGCAATTCTACGGTGCGCTCGCGGCGTATCTCAAGGATCACACCTTTATTGTCACCCTTAACGTTTGGATATCCTGTTTCAGCGCTTGCCAGATAAGGATCAGGGTTAGCATTGGCATCGGCAAGTTGGAGAGTGGCGACTCCGGCACGCTGTCTGAGCGGTTTGATACTCATGTCAAGGTCCGCCTGAGTCAGAGTTCCCAATTCAGCTTTTGCCTCGGCATAGTTGAGCAATACTTCTGCCGCACGGAAGAGCGGCATATCGTTGGTGGAAGCGTTATATGAATCGTATTTGGATTCAGTAAGGAATTTCACGAGCTGATAGCCTGTCTCAGTAGCTCCAAGATCAGGAGCCTCAAGAGTGGTGCTGCCGATACGTTTGTATCCGGGGGTTCTCACGGTCTGGGCAAAGCGGCGGTCGCGGTTTTTTGATTCCTGGGGAAGAGTCATATTTTCCCAACCTGCCTGAGATGTGAAAGGTGTACCGTCGAGCATGAGATACATATTGGCAATATTTTTCAGAAGACCCGGTCTGCCCTGAGTCATGGAAGTGAGATATCCATTAAGGTCATGACTTAACTTGATCGCAGAGTTATATGCACGTGCCAACACTATCTCCGAAGGATCAGCCTTTAGCGATGCGAAGAGATCGAGATAGGGCTGCGAAGATGTGTTGGTGATCGTGTATCCGCTCTCAAGAATGAAGATGCGGGCAGCCTCGGCAGCCTGTTTCAGCAGCTCCTCGTAGTCACCAAGATTGTGATATTTGCGGAATGTACCCTCGAAAAGACATATACGGCTCTTCAGTGCCAGTGCGGTCCATCTGCTCACACGATACACATCCTTCTTCGTATCAAGATTATCAATTGCAAAATCGATATCCTCAAGCATTTTCGTCATTACAAATTTACGGTCGTCGCGTCCTTTGTAAAGTTCAGGATCATCGGATGAGAGCGCACGGTCCACCCATGGCACATCTCCATAGCGTTTCACCTTTTCAAAATAGAAATAAGCGCGGAAGAAACGGGCAAGCCCCTGATACTTGTCGCGGTCGGAAGCCGGTTCGCATTTATTGGAATGCTCCAGGAAGAAGTTGATATCCCTCAGCTTGTCCCAATTCCATGAGCCAGAGGTGGCCGGAACAGTGCGATTGCCGAGCACTTCCTGGGTCAGATTGTTTTTTGTGATTATATCTGCGGTTTCTCCATAAATGCCGGAGGCACTCGGAAACATGGTGTAGAAATCGTTGGTGAATAATTCACATTCATTGGCATTGGTGAAAAATGTCTCGGGTGTGAGTTTGTCTTTCGGCAGTCGCTCAAGCTGATCCTCGCAAGAGATAAGTGCCATCCCGGTTAATGCCAGTAATATATATGATTTAAGTTTCATATCTGTTGTCGGTTAGAAAGTGATATTTAATCCGAATGCGAATGTGCGGCTCCAGGGATAGACGTTTGCCTTCTTGTCGGAGTCTGCCACTGCCTGTTCGGGATCAAGGAATTTGCTATGAAGAGAGGAATGGGTCAGGAGGTTATCACCCGTCACATAGATGCGTAGGTTCTGGATATATGCCTTGCGGGTCCATGCTTTGGGGAATGTGTATCCTATGGTGACATTTTTCAGACGGCAGTATGCCAGATTCTGCAGGTAGCGGTCGTTTGTATAATACACCTGCCCAGAACCTAATGAAGTGTATGCACGCGCACGGGGGAAATAAGCATCAGGATTATCCTCGCTCCATACCTCGCTCATGAAGTTGCGGGGAATGAAAGTGCCGTAAGGACGGCAGTATGCACCCCAGAAACGCATATTGTCACTACCGGGATACCAATCCATGTGACCGATACCTTGCACGAATACACTAAGATCGAAACCTGCGTAGTCTGCGGAGAGGGTGAAACCGTAGTGGTAACGCGGAGTGGAGTTACCGATGATCACGCGGTCGCCGGAATCCTCAACCGTGCCTTTACCACCGTTGATTACGCCATCGCCGTTGAGGTCGAGATACTTCATATCGCCGGCTCTCACGCCTTTTCCGTATGCACCTGTTGCAGTGTAGCAGTCGCTGGCCACGGTCTTCATATCAACTCGTGAGATGTAGTCTGCCGCTTCTTCGTCAGTGCGGAAGAGTCCGCCGATTCTATAACCCCAGATTTCACCGGCTTTTTTCCCGACATAAGGGTCGCTGAGAAGTCCGGATGGATTGTCGCATTTTGTATATTTGGCAGTGTAGTCACTGAAGGAAGCCTGAACATTATAGTTGAGGCGATGTTTGCCGAGTTGGAAACCGTCGCGCCAACCGATTGAGAGCTCATAACCTAATGTGCGCAGATCATTGGCGTTAATCTGAGGTTCGGCTGCACCATATATAGAAGGAAGTGCTTTACCTTGACTTAAAATACCCTTGACGTCGCGGGAGTATACCTCGCCGGTGAATGTAAGTCTGTTGTTGAGAATGCCGAGATCAAGTCCGAGATTCTTGGATATCACCTTTTCCCAAGTCTGGTTTCCGGAAACAGGATCAGACACCGTGGCATGCTGGCCCGGAGTAGAACCGTCGAAAGAGTAACTACTCATTTTGCCACCTGTCGAAATCGTCTGGATGAAGTCATAATAACCGATCTGCTGGTTACCCAGAGAACCGTAGCTTGCACGCAGTTTCAAGTTGGAAACCAGATCGCGTGCCGGTTCGAAGAATTTTTCTTCGCTGATTCTCCAGCCAGCCGAGAATGACGGAAAGAAGCCATAGCGTTTGCCTCGCGGGAAGCGGGAAGAGCCATCGTAACGGCCATTTATCTCAGCTAAATAGCGTCCTTTGTAATTGTAAGACGCGCGGAAAAAGATACCCATAAGGGCAAACTCATTCTTTCCACCCTTGATCGATGTTTTATCCGTACCCATCGCCAGATTGAAGTCCGATAGATCATCAGAGAGAAGGTCGGAATTCGAAGCTGTCAGATCGCGATAGTATTTTGCTTCATAATTATAACCCAAAATCACGTTAAGATCATGGGCATCGCGCCATGTGTTAGCATAGTTGGCATAAACGTTGGCGGCGTAATAGTGCTGATCCCAGACAACCTCTTTGTACTCATTGGGGAAGTTTCCTTCCGCTTCAGTTTCAATAATTCCGGGGAATTTGGAATACTCCACGTTCACGCTTCTGTAATCATTACGCAGAGATCCGAAGGTGTAGCTGAAATCAGCTTTGACATTGAACTGCTTGCAGAACTGATAATTGGCCTCAAACTGAGTTGCGAATTCACGCACCATTTTGTGGCCGCCGCTCTTGCCATTCTGCATCATGGCGTTGTAACCGTCCATCACATAGTGTGAAGAGGAAT
The DNA here is from genome assembly GCA_029071345.1 of Muribaculaceae bacterium. Taxonomy (GTDB): domain Bacteria; phylum Bacteroidota; class Bacteroidia; order Bacteroidales; family Muribaculaceae; genus Lepagella. The sequence continues at coordinate 17,443 of JAIEAO010000058.1, forward strand.
TGGTGACAGAGGTGTGTGACACCGCAGTGCCGTCAGGATTCACGGGCACCATTGATGCCAGAGCGTGGAGAGTTGGCTTCCTGAAATTGTGATACTCACTGTCGTATCCGAAGAAAGTGTACTTGCTGCTATTGAACTTGGTGTTGCTCATGATGCTAAGTTTATCGGTGATTTTAGCATTGAGTTTTACACGGAAGTTATATGAGTTGTAATGATCGGGGGCAAGACGGTTGATACCTTTCTCCTGATTGTAACGGCCGGAGAGGATATAAGACACATTTTTACTTCCTCCACGCAGACTTATGTTATGATCCCACGTCGGGCGCGAGTCATCAAACATATAATTATACCAGTCGAAATTGGCGAGATACACATATTGATTCACACCGTTTCTACGCTCTGTTATTACCCACGGGCGATCGGGATGTTCTGTCTTATCGTTACGACGGTCCCACAATGCCTGATAATCGGCATCCGTATAGTTGGTGTAAGGTGTGTTCTGGGATGATGTAAGGAAGAAGTCGGCTATCTTGGCCGAATAATAACCGCGTGTCTCATAGTCGGTGGAGACTGTCGGTTGGCCGAAAGAGAAACTTCCTGAATAGGTAAGTTCCGGTTTCCTTTCATAATTTCCCTGTTTGGTAGTTACCAATATCACACCGAATGCACCGCGTGCACCGTAAATTGCAGCGGATGATGCATCTTTCAGCACGGTTACCGATTCGACGTCATTGGCATTGATTCGGTCAAGATTCATCTCAACTCCGTCTACGAGCACCAAAGGGGATCCACCATTGGGCGATGTGGTGCCTCGGATGTTGAATGATGCGCCACTGCCCGGTTGTCCGCTCCCTACACTGACATTGAGATTCGGGACCATACCCTGAAGTGCTCTTCCGAGATTTGCTGTCGGTCGATCTTTGATATCCTCCTGTGAGATTGTACTGACTGCTCCGGTGAGGTGCGCTTTTTTCTGTGACCCATATCCCACCACCACAACTTCGTCAAGGTCTGAATTGATGGGATCGAGAATTACGTTTTGAGGAGCGTTTCCGGCTTTGGCTATTATTACCTTTTGATTATAACCGACATATGAAAATTTAAGTTTCTCACCCGGATTCGCTTTGATGCTGTAGTTGCCATCCAGGTCTGTTACAGCTCCTTGATTGGCGGCATTAATCACGGTCACTCCGACTAATGGCTCTCCATTCTCGTCGGTGATTTTGCCTGAGACAGTCAGGGGAGTAGTGGAATCTCCTTTAGAAGGTGTTTTCTTGCTCGTCAGTACCACTTGTTGCTTGTCGATTACAAAACTGATACCGGTGTCGGCAAACACTTTGTTGAGGACCTGAGCTAAACTTTCATCTTTGGCATTTACGCTCACTGTGCGGTTCAGATCTACCAGATCTTTGTTGTAAAGGAACTTACATCCGGTCTGCTTACGGATAATTTCCATCACATTCTTGATAGGAGTCCCTGACACATTCAGTGTCACTCCTGCATCGCGGGCAGCAGCCGAGAGGGCTATACCTATGGCTATCAATAGAGTAAACACTCTGCGATGCCATTTTATGCCCCGATAGCTGATGCATCGGTTGGAAGATGTCTTCATTTTGTAATGATGTTAGTTAGTTAATTAGATTTTAAGTTTTTTTAAATCTTTTAATATATGACGTGTAAATTAAAAAAAGGCACATGGATTTATGCGCCTTTTTTCATATTTACTAAAATTTTTCGAATAATTTTGAAAATCTATTTATCTGCTCCAGTGTTCACACACCTCAATTTCGACCTTATATCTTCTTGACTTGATATAATTTACGACCTGATTTGCCTGAAATCTCCTTAACCTCAATAGTGCCGCTCATTTCAATAAGTTTTAGAATCTCTTCGAGTGATTCACCTTCAAAAGTGGCGTGATAGCGGTATGATTCAATTTCAGGATTCCTGACATCGAACTCCACATCATATATTTCGGAAAGTCTGGTAAATATCTCGCCTAATGTGTTATCGTTGAAATTGAGTGCGCCCTCTTTCCAGCAGCAATACTTCCCGACTTCTGCATTAGAATGAATTTTAATTTTACCATCGGAATAAGTCAGGTGTTCTCCGGGGCTTAATTGGTATGAATTTCCCGAATTGATTGTAACATCAACATTTCCTTTCACTAATGTTACACTCTGTTGCAGGGCATTTTGCTGATATGAGTTGACATTGAATTCTGTCCCATACGCTTCCACGATAAAATCTTTTGTTTTTACCAGAAATGGATGAGAACGGTCTGATTCCACTTGAAAATACCCTTCTCCGGCAAGCTCAACTTCGCGTTTATCCGAAGCGAACTCCTGAGGATAAGAGAGGGTGCTGTTAGCGTTCAACCAAACTTTAGATCCATCGGGGAGAATGGTTTCCACTCGGCTGCCATAAGCGGCATACAGCATTACGGGATTCTCTCCGGTCTTATCCTCTTTGCTGCTAAATAGATATACTGTCAATACCAACAACGGTATGAATAATATCGCGGCGACGCCCTTCCATATATTTAGTATATGCTTCAGCGGATTCTTTCTCTGACTCTCACCGGAACCGGTCGCCGATAATATTTTGCGTGTAGCCTCATCCAGATCTATTTCATCCGGTGAGAAAGGGGCGTGAAGATTATCCCAAATATTTTTCTGCACTGAATATATGCGCATATTTTCATCTGATCTCCCCACCCACTCTTCGAGTCGGGCGATTTCCTCATCTGTCGCTTCAGATGCCAGATAGCGCGCTATCAGTTGTTCGTATTCGTTTATAGTGTCTTCGTTCATTTCTAAATTGGGTCATATATCGTTTAAAGCATCTGAATTACCATTAGGAATTGCAAGGTCCGAATGCTTTAAATATCATGGATAATATTAAGACGATCATTGGAATAAAATCCCCAAGCCTTGAAGAAAGAAATTTTAATGCTCTTGCAACTCTAACTTCTATCGTACGTACAGACACCCCTTGCTGCAGAGCAATCTGGGCGTATTTGAGTCTTTCTATCCGGCTCAATTGCAGAGCTTCCCTATCCACATCGGGCATCTCCCGCATAGCGCTATCCAGCCGTTCGGACAATTCGGAAAAAAGATAATAATTCTCCGGAGTTATATCAAGAGGACTTGGTGACAATTGCTGATGATAGTTCTGTTTAACCTTTCTATGACGCATCTCATCCAGACACTGGTTTTTAACCGATGTCATCAGGAATGATTTAAGCGATACTTTAATGTTCCGGTTATGGCGTTCGCTCCATAAGCGTGTGAAAACATTCTGCACCACATCCTCGCAATCAGCTTTATCATCAAGAAATATTGATGCGAACATCACCATATCCGTATAATAACGACGAAAGATCTTAATGAAGGCTTTCTGGCTGTCATTACTTATGGCAGTCAGAAGGATATGTTCCATTTTTAAGTCTTCGTCGGAAGTCACGGCAATGTTTAAGGTTGAATATCCGTATGGTTTTTAGATCGCACAAACGTGCGTCTTATCTTTTTTTGGGGTGCTAAAATAGGCAAAATATTCTAAACCGCCAAAAAAATCGCTTGCACGGGTATTGTGTACAAAGCGGGGCTTCCGACTATGGAGGCTCCGCATTCATTATTACTATTGTGGTTAGAATTCCTGTTAAATGAGTTCTATATCCTCTATTGAAAGGCCGGTAATGCTGCTGATGCTTTCCATTGGCAACCCCTGCTGCTTCATAGCCCGCGCAACCTCAACCATTGCTTCGGTGCGACCTTCAGCCCGGCCTTCGGCTCGGCCTTCCTCAAGTCCGGCAGCGCGGCCTTCCAATAGGCCCTCGGCACGTCCTTCATCGTGTGCAGTGCTGAGGACATCGTTCTGAACACGGATGTTGTCAACGTGCTCGTCATAGGCGCGGCGTTCCTTCGGGGACATTGCAAGGATACGGAGTTTTTCCCTTACCTGCTGAAGGCCGGGGGTGCGGGTATCCTCCTTGATTTTACCTGTCTTTAGGTATGTCATCCATTCGTCAAGAGGGGTGGTCGGAATCTTGTCATAGGCATTAACCCTTACGAGGTAATATTCGGGGAACACCTCCCTCGGAAGGTGCGGCACGATCACACCCTCCTCCTTCATGTTCACGAGAAGATCATTACCGGTGTGGATTCCCTTAAACACCGTCTGACCGTGATAGACATAGTCATCACCCTGGCCGTAGTCGCAGTAAAGGATGCTGATCGAATATACCTTCTTGACCTGATCATAATTGTCGCCGAGGGAGATGTGTTCGGTAATCGTCTTGCATGTGCCGTATAGGATGCGCTCAAGATAATAGAGCTGGCGGGTCAACTGCACCTCGATTATTATGATATGCCCCTTGCTGTTCTTGGCCTTTATATCGACGCGATTGAACTTATCTCGATCATCCTCCTGATTTGATTCGCTTTCCAGCAACTCAACGATCTTCACCTCCTCGCCCAACAGCACGGAGATGAGACCTTCGAGGATATCGAAATTGGCCTTGTCGCGCAGAATATGCTTCATCGCCCAATCAAACCGGATATAATCATTCTCCTGTTCCATAATAATCATCTTGAATAGTTAACCGATTCATCAACCTCCGCAAAGATAACTATATTTCCCCACTCCTACAAATACAATCAAATTTTCCCATATATATGATGAGAAATTGCTGTATAAATCTCATATGTTCGGATTTATTTATAAATTAGCGGTTGTTTAACAGTTAATTTACAAACGTATGGCAGAAGAGACTTTTGATTTTGATAATTTCGAGGATATTTTCGGCGATGATTGGCAGGATAAGTTTTTGTCGGACCAATTAGAGATGAAACAGCTTAAGCTTGATGTCGATAAGCACAACGAGCAGTATCCGGGCGTAACACTCCATAAATACACCAAAGCTCACGATCGCTTCCTGATTATAGATGAAGATGTCTACCATATCGGCGCATCGCTCAAAGACCTCGGCAAGAAACTTTTTGCTTTCTCAAAGATGGATATCATGACCGGCTCGGAATTGTTAGCGGGTCTGTGATCGAATTTTGAATATCCCCGGGAGGTGGGATATTTTCTTGGGGTGGGCGACAAACCGCGGGCGATTGTCGGGCGTTGATAGGTTATACACTTTAAACTATTATCTTATGCTGCACGATATTTTCTTTCTCCTTCTGGGGTTGGCACTGCTTGTGGTCGGTGCGAATTATGTCACTGACGGTGCTGTGGCCGTGGCCCGACGATTTAAGGTGTCTAACCTGATTATCGGTCTGACGGTGGTGGCGATCGGTAGCTCGATGCCCGACATCGTGGTGTGCGTCGAATCGGCATTCCAGCATAAACCGGCAATGGCCGTTGGCGAGGTTATCGGCGCCAATATCTTTGACCTCCTGCTCGTAGTCGGAATTATGGCACTGGTGCGTCCGTTTAAGGTAAGCGGCATCATGCGTACTCAGGATCTCCCGATTCTTTTCATCGCCTCGGCGGCATTGTGGGTCGCCGGCGACACGGTGCTTTTCGATGGCACTCATCATAACATCATAAACCGCTCCGCGGGTATCATGCTCATAGTGATTTTCATTTTCTATCTATGGTTCATGATTCTCTCGTCAAAGAATAATCCTGATGCTGCGGAAGACACTGACGATACGCCCGCTTCTTCCGCACAAACTTCCCAATCCGGCTCTATGGGCGTTGACTCCGCACACTCGCTGAAGGGTGAACTGACGGCCATGAAGAAGGGTTACCAGACACTTATGGGTAAACAATGGTTTTCATGGATTCTTATTGTCGTCGGGCTCGGCGCATTGGTTGTCGGTGGCAACTGGGTTGTAGACGGTGCAAGCGGTCTGGCTCTGAAGATAGGTATGAGTCAGGCGATGGTGGCGATAACGGTCGTGGCTATCGGTAATGCCCTGCCCGACTTGGTGACTTCAGTTACGGCTACGGTGAAGGGTGCAAGCGGATTGGCGTTCGGAAACATCGTTGGTTCTTGCATCATCAACGCCCTGCTCACCATCGGACTGAGCGCACTCGTGATTCCGCTCGACGGCGACTCGATAGGATTCATAGATTTCATCACACTCGTAGGTGCATCGGCTCTTTTGTTGCTCTTCCCCATGCTGAATAAAAAGCGTTCGATCGGTCGACTTTACGGCACAATTCTCTGCCTGCTTTACGTCGGCTACATGGCCTTTACCATAATCCGCGGCTAAGACTTGGTGCACATGGAGTATCTGGAAATCATCGGCACGGCGATAGGGCTTATTTACCTCTATCTCGAATATAGGGCCAGCGTATGGCTCTGGGTGGCAAGCATACTCATGCCTGCCGTCTACATCGTGGTCTATTACGAGGCCGGGCTCTATGCCGATCTTGGGGTAAACGTCTATTACCTCATAGCGTCGCTTTACGGATTGCTCTGCTGGATAAAAGGGAAAGATTCAGCCTCCGACTCCAAACCCCTTGAAATCTCCCGCACCCCCGTCAAGGTTTGGAAATATCTCCTGCTCGTCGGTGCTCTCCTCTTTGTAGCAATAGGATTCCTGCTACAACACTTCACCGACAGCACCGTTCCCTGGGCCGACAGCTTCACAACTGCGCTCAGCATCGTGGCGATGTGGATGCTCGCCCGCAAATATGCCGAGCAATGGATTATCTGGATAGCAGCCGACATCGGCTGCGGATGTCTCTACATCTATAAAGACCTTTATTTCACCGGCGCGCTCTATTTCCTCTATGCGGTGATAGCCGTATTCGGTTATCGCAAATGGTTGAGAATGATGCGTGCATAAAGAAAAGATATGGATTCGATATTAGACTTCTCACCCGAAGCGGTGATAATAGACGCCGGGAAATTTCCGGAGAATACAAATGCGTTGAGATGGCTCGACGATTGCGACCGCATCGTCTGCTGCGATGGTGCCGCCAACCACTACCTCTCTACCGCCCGCAATGTCTGGCGCATCATCGGCGACTGCGACTCGCTGGATCCTGCCGTCATGGAGCGTTACCGCGACATCGTGCGCCGTTTCCCCGATCAGGAGACCAACGATCAGACCAAATCGGTGAAATATCTTGCCGGAAAGGGTATCCGCCGCATCGCCATCCTCGGAGCAACCGGAATGCGTGAGGACCATACGTTAGGCAACATCAGTCTGCTCATCGAATATCTCAAGCAAGGGATAGAGGCACGCGCCTATACCGATTACGGCGTCTTCATCCCCATGTCGGGAACCAAGGAATTCCATTGCCGTCCCGGCTCGCAGGTATCCATCTTCAACTTCGGTGCCACAGGTATGCGCTCCGAGGGGTTGCGCTATTCTATCCGCGATTTCGACAACTGGTGGCAAGGCACTCTCAACGAAGCGACAGCCTCCTCCTTCACCATCCACGCCACCGGCAACTACCTCGTCTTCCTCAACTACTGACACCTCAGCAATTTAGTTCCGGTTAGAAAGTCCTTAATTTT
>JAIEAO010000059.1 GCA_029071345.1 Muribaculaceae bacterium
CATATATCTTTATGGTTATATACTTTTATATCCAACATTAATAATAAAACATCTTCACCCCTTGATCTGTTCTAATCGGGGGCGCGGAGGCAGTGGCGAATGACTGTGCGGAGGGCTTCGCTGTCGTGACCGTCTTCTTCAAGCACCTGCAGCACACCGCGGATATATTCATCTTTTGAGCGGTAGCCAAGAAGTTGGGCCACACCTGAATCGGGCAGCATCGGCTTGTGATTGAATACTCGCAGAATACCGATATAGTCTGAATCTCGGACCATTACGGCGAATTCTTCGCGTAGGCGGTTGTAATGCTTGCGGGGCTGCAAAGTGAATATCAGTGATTTGAGATGCGTTTCAAGTGCGGTGATGCAACTGAAACGGCCGTCGATTTTGCATTCGACATCGCGTTTCACTTTGTGGCGCACATGCTGCAAAGCCTGTTGCTCAGCTTTCTGCTTGAAGGTGTGGATAACTTCCTTTTTGACCCGTCGCATGATTTTTTCTTTATCGCGACCGTTACGTCCGGCCATTATCCGGATCACTTCCGGAAGCAGAAAAATGTTTTCGATCTCAGCCACCTCGGGTACCAGTATCTCTTTTTTGCGGAGATATTCCACTTCCTCGGGCGATCTTCGGTCGCGGTCCACGACTCCCCGGCTGCGAAGATGATGCATCTGGCGGAGGTCGTTGAAAGTGCGGGTAGACTCTATCACTTTGTCGCAAGAGCCGAGAGGCCTTACGGTCCATTCCGGAAAGACCCGGCTATAGAGTTTAATGTCGATGCTGTGTTGCGAATCTCCTTCGACAAACAACACCGGTCGGCGGGTGCCCGTGAGTTCCACAAGAAGCTCCTCGCTGAGCGGCGTTCTCTTCAGAATCTCGTATTCCCACTGCTTTTCGAGCGAATTATAACTCTTTACCCAGATGCACGAAGTGTCGCGACGCGACGATATGAAATCTATATCTACCGAATTATAGATAAATTTGCAGTCGGGGCGCAGTGCTTCGATACTGTCCCAGAGTGAAGGGGTGATGGCAGGATGGATAAAGAGGGTGGGGGAGTCAATGAAAATTACTGCATCCGGGATTGCGAAAAGCACCGCAGTAATGTAATACAGCACAGCTTTCTCACCGTTGCTCAGGGAGTTGGCCGTTATCAGATCGTCGCCGGCATTCGTGGCGAACATCAGTGTGCCCGATGTGCGGACTATTCGGTTGCCGGGGAAAAGTTTTTCCCATAGGCGGCTTATGCGGTCAAGTTTGGTCTGGCGCAGCTTTACACGCTTTCCTCCTTCCGGTGCACTCTCTTTTATAGAAAAGAGGTATTCCAGTTCGTCGACAAAGACCATATAGAGGAGTTTATCGAGCTCGCTGACCGCATCTGTACGCAGATACGGATTTCTGCCTGCCGCTTTACGATATTGCATATCGATTGAACCGGGCAACGTTGATTCGTGTCTTTCCGGGAAAGATGCGGATAACGCTGACAGGGAAAAGGCTTTCTCTCCCGCCAGAGTGATCATCTCCTCCATGAAATGTGATTTTCCCGCACCGTTCGCACCTATGAGCGTGATGCTCCGTGCTCCTGAGAGATCAGGAACTTCTTTTCCGGCAATCGGAGGAGGAAGAGTTATGCCGTCCATAACCGTTTCAGGCTCCAAGTTCGGCGATCCGGGCGATATATTTGCCGATGATGTCGAACTCAAGATTTACTTTCGTGCCGGGCTGAATGCGGCAGAAATTGGTATGGTCGTGAGTGTAGGGGATGATTGCCACCTTGAACGAGTCGGAGGTAGGTTCACAGACCGTAAGGCTCACACCGTTGACAGTCACTGATCCTTTGTCGACAGTCAGATAGCCGCGCTTCACCATTTCCGGGTCGGTGGCATATTTGAACGTATAGTACCAGCTTCCTTCCATTTCCTGCAGATCGATGCATTCCGCAGTCTGGTCTACATGACCCTGCACGATGTGGCCGTCAAGACGTCCGTTCATCAGCATGCTGCGCTCGAGATTCACGAGATCGCCGACCTTCAACCCTCCGAGGTTTGAGCGGTCGAGGGTCTCCTGAATAGCGGTCACAGTATAAGTGCCATCGCCCGGCAGACTTACGACTGTGAGGCAGACACCATTGTGCGCTACGCTCTGGTCGATTTTGAGTTCGTCGGCAAACGAGCAGCGCATGGTTATATGTAAATTTGTTCCCTCTTGTTTGAGTGCTACCACTTCGGCAGCCTCTTCAACTATACCTGAAAACATAATTAATTTATTAAGTAATAAGTAATAAGTAATAAGTAATAAGTAATAAGTAATAAGTAATAAGTATTAAGTATTAAGTATTAACTAACAAGGTTATTGAACCTTGCTCATCTGGAAGCCTACGCACATGCCGTCGTATTGTGAGAGAAGTGAAGACATAGTCTTGGCGATAGAGATACCCGAGATTTTGCCTACACCTTCCACGATACGCATAAGTTTTGTCGCATCGAACATCAGGTCCATCTGATTGGGTTTGAGAGCGGATTTCTGAATGTAGATATTCATTTTGCCTAAGTTCACTTTCTTCAGAGCCTGAAAATTAAGTTGGAACACACCATTGTCTTCCCCTTCGGCCTGTTGGATGGAGCCTGAAAGCTTCACTTTCTTAATGGTAAGCACAAAAGTGCTGTCATTGTTTACGGTGAATGTGGCATCATTAAGACCATATTTTGAAAAATAAGGTTTGATTTTGCTTTCGATGGTGGCAGCCGCAGCTTCGCCTCCAGCCTTCTTAAGGAAATTATCCCCCTTGAACGACACTGCAGGGCCCGAAGCCTGCCAGTTGCCCTCAAGATCTTTCACCTTAAGGTCTGATCCGGTCAACGCGCCGGCCACTCCGTTGAGGATATTGCCGATCGTCGAGCCGCTGTCGCTCCCGCTTCCGCTGTTTCCTTTGATTTTTCCAAGCAGGTCTGAAAGACTCTGAGCGTTGGCCACATTGGCAAACGCTGTTATAACTGCAGCCGCGAGGACTAATTTTCTTAATAATTTCATATCTATTTATATTTGTGTAACCAGATTTATATAATCAACAAGCATTGAATCTTAAATGTTCTTTGTGCTGATTGGACTCTAAGATTCCCGATTTGTGAATATTTTGTGCTTTTAATTGGTTTAATTGGCTCAATTATGAACAAATTTACCCTGTTTTGCTATACATTCGGAAATAAAAACTAATTTTGTACAAGTTTAATACATATCGACGATTATTCTATATGTATTAAATTCGCGATTCGGCAAAGAGCGGACGTCGGCAGAAGGCCGGTGCGCATTGACCGACCGCAAATATAATAAAATTTCGCGAGTGAGCAAAAACTCACTCCTAAGACATTACATTATGAAACATTTCTATGCAGGATTATTCCTTGCGGGGTTCACATTGGCCGGGCTCACTTCGTGCAACGGTGATGATAATCCGTGGAGGGGTAACTATGGCGATGGGGGAACCATCAGTCTTAACCTGACATCGGATGGCGGTGTTTTCAGATCGACGAGAGGCGACGACACAAAAGCAACAATCGTTCCTGCCCCCGAAGAATTCAGTATCTCACTCTCACGCACGGATGGCTCATCCTCTCAGCGATGGGCAAATATTACAGCCTTCAATAAGGAGAAAACTTTCCCGATAGGGGAGTATACACTCTCTGCCACATACGGCAATCCGGATGTAGAAGGATTCACTAATCCTTATTACGAGGCATCAGAGACCGTGGTTGTGACGGCTGGCGATGAAAAGAGCATCAATCTTACGGCTACTCTTGCAAACTGCATGGTAAGCATCCGTTACACAGATGATTTCAACGCGGTTTTCCCCAGTCATAGTGCCGCTGTGAAAACTGCGGGTCACGACTTCGTGGTGTTTGCCGGCGATGAGACTCGCCCGGCATATATGTATCCCGATGAGATGTCGCTGTCGTTGACAATGACCAATGCAGAGGGTAAACAGGTAACGATTCAGCCGGCAGGATTCACTGCCAAACCGCGTCGTCATTATATAGTGACGATAGGTGTCACCGGTTTGGAGTCGCAGGGCAACCTGGCGTTGGATGTGCAGTTTGAAGAGGATGTCGTGGCCGAGACTATCAATGTGCCGCTCGGCGATGATCTGTTTGAAGCTCCGGCTCCGACGATCGAGACCGTAGGCTTTAATCCGGATGACAATATCCAAACTTTCGAAAATCTTTTTGACGCGGGCGATCCCCGATATAAACTCTTCGCCTTCGGAGGTTTGAAAGAGGTAAACTTGGAGATGAATGCCGGTTCGTCATATAACTCACCTTTCGGCAATAAGGTGCAGCTCGTAAACGCTTCGGCATTGGATCAGTCGAATGTTGCGGCAAGTGGCATCGAGGTGTTCGGTCTCTACCGCAATCCCGACAAGATGGGCGAGATCAAGCTGAAGGGAATGCTTGAGAAACTTCCTGTCGGCACTCATTCGATTACGGTTCAGGTTATGGATGCCATGACCCGCGTGTCAGACCCCGTTAAACTGACAATAACCGTGACTCCGATATCGATATTGATTGCCCCGGCATCAAATGTTGACTATTTCTCGAAGGAGGCTGAGGTTTATGTCTCCACCAATTCTAAAATCGTGAAGGATAATGCGTCGTTCACTATAACGAGCGAGAATCTCCCTGCCACAGTGGTGAAAATTGAGCCTTTGGAATCTTCTCCAATCGAAGGAGCAGATACCGATATGACTTACAATTACAAGTATACAATCGCATCTCCCAAGGAATTGACAAGGGATATGTTGCTGGTTAAACTCCTCTTCGGAAAGAACAACGCAGAGAAGGCATACACAGAGCTTCCGATGGATTTTCCGAAATTCTCAATCCTTACCGATGCATTCGCCAACAGGGCAATTCTTAGAATCGTTCCTGAAGATCCGTCGAAACTCGATCTCATTGCCAACAATCTTGTGATCGCTAACGGTTCGAAGCAGATGGACGGCATAACCCGTCTTGACAATAATACCGACCTTCAGATTTCTGGTTTAACCCCCGGCTTCACTTACACATCTCTGAAGGCATCGCTGAGCAATATCTCAAATCCGGCATACACGATAGAGCCATTCACTACTGAGGAGTTGTCGGCTATACCCAACGGTGATTTCTCGGCTGTGTCGCAGACTCTGAATTTCACAGGAATTCAGGTAGGTGGAAAATTTGCAGTAAATGCATTAGGTATAAACCGCGATTACCAGCATACTACAAGTATCGTGCGTTCGGAAGCCGACGGATGGGCGTCGCTTAATTCGCTTACATGTTACGAAAACAGTGCCACTAAGAATACCTGGTTTATGGTTCCCTCAACATTCGCAGAAAATGGAGAGGTCGTAATCCGAACAGTCGGTTATAACCACAACGGTACTGTTCCCGCGAAGAGCGGAGGAAGTTGGAACACTAAGTATTATTGTGAAAACGCTCCTACACAAAACCAGCTGGAGAAATCCGGAGGAGAACTCTTCTTGGGATCATACTCATACGATGGCGCAGAGCATCGCTCCAACGGAATCGATTTCACATCACGTCCGGCATACCTGACTTTTGATTGCCAGTACACACCGTATAATAATGATAAGGGACAGGTAATTGCGGAGGTTTATGACGCAGAAGGAAATGTAATCTCTAAGGGCTCGATGGAGATAGAAAATTCTGCTGAAAAGGTTTCAAAGACGATCAAGCTTTCGGATTATGCATTCGGCAGCAAAGCCGCGAAACTTTATATAAGTTTCCGTTCAACTGCATCATCCAATACTCCGGCAGTAAATATACCATCGGGAACGGCACTTAACGAGGGTCAAAGTTTAGGTAGCCAAACCATTGGTGCCAACTCATATAAAGCATTCGCAAAGGGTTCGGAAATGGTGATTGATAATGTCAAGTTGCTATATGGCGCCAACGAGACCCAAGCAATTAAGAAAACCAAACGTGCCAAATAAGAACTAAGATAAAATCATGAAAAGAATATATATATATATAGCAGTAGCCTTGATGGCATTGTTAGGATCATGTGGAAAAGAAGCCCCGTTCTCCGATGACAGTTCCGCAGAATCCAAAGGAAAAGGTCAGATCCGGAAAAGCGCTTTAGGAATTGAAGTCCGGGATGAAGAAAGATTGCAGACCCGTGCCGGAGAATCTGTGAATCTTGATGATTTCAAGATCAGTTTCACCAGAAAAGGTGCGTCAACTCCCTCTGAAGTCTATACTTACGGCGAAATGCCCGATATTGTTACCCTCGAACGAGGCACCTATACTGTCCGAGCTGAATATGGCGAAGATAACGATGGCGTATGGGATGCTCCTTATTATATGGGAGAGTCTGAGGAGTTCTCGATCTTGGCCGGTAAGATCACAGATGATATCGGCGATATCGTGTGTAGACTGCAGAATGTAAAGGTCAGCATCGTGTTTGCTCCTGTGCTCACGGAGATGATGTCGGATGATTCATATGTGGAAGTGGGAGTGACCAATGGTCAGACTCTCAAGTTCACCAAACAGCATGAACTGAACGGCAACAGCGGTTATTTCCGCCATGTCGATGGTGTTTCGCTCGTGGCTACATTCAATGGCGAGATCGAGGGCCTTAAGACAGTGCTCACCAAAAGCTATGCGACTGTTCAGAAGGGTTACCACTATAAGATTACTTTCAAACTCAACACTCAGTCTTCCGATAACACCGGCGGTCTTGAAGGTGGCCTGGATGTCGATGCTTCAGTAACTGTGACGGATGTAGAGCGCAACGTGGATGTCGAGGAGGATGAGCCACTGGACGACAATGAGCGTCCGAAAGAGACTCCGGAAGATCCCGAAACTCCCGAAAATCCGGATTGGAACGGTCCGACGGTGACCCCCGAGGCTCCTCTTGAGATTCCCGGGTTAGACGATCCGAAGCCGGTTGACGGAGTGCTCAGCCTCAGCTGCTCTCTGGATATCCCGGTCGACAATCCGGATGTGAACGTAGTGCTCAAGTTTGAGAGCCAAAAGGGATTTGATGAATTCTATGCCGACATCGTGTCGCCTAATCTTACCGATGAAGAGCTTGAGTCAGTAGGTCTTGCCTCTCATCTCGATCTTGTCAATCCGGGCGAACTTGAGGAACCGTTGACATCGCTCGGCCTCCCGTGCAACATCGGCGGGGAGAAGAATGTGAAGTTCGACATATCTCGATTCATGTTTATGCTCGCTATCTTCGGTCCTAACAGCCACGAGTTCGTGATTCATGCAAAAGATGCCGACGGCGAAACGGTGGTAACTCTCAAACTTAATTTCAAATAACCGGACACTCCCATGAAAAAGATATCAAAAATATTGCTGATGCTGTCGGGGGTTGTTCTCGGCGCAGGGTTGCAATCATGTATTTCAGAAGAACCGTTTGATTCGGGCCGTGACGCATCGCTGACATTCAGGGCCGAGGTAAAGTCGGATGTGATTACACGAGCGGCCAATGTCACCAATAACGCGGAGCTGCGCGAGAAATGCGTGGTTTATATCGAAAGCTCTAAAGGTGTGATAAGAAAATTTATCGGCCTTGATAACATTCCGGCCGCTCCGTTATCGCTCAAGCAGGGACATTATGTGGCTGAAGGATGGACCGGCGACAGTGTCTCCGCGTCATTCGATAAAAAATTCTATCGCGGTTATCAAGGTTTCGAACTTGAGGCAGGCGAAAATAAAGAGGTTAAGCTCACCTGTAACATCGCGAATGTCATCACTTCGGTCAATCCTGCGGTTTTGGATCTCAATGCGAAGCATGTGGAGGTCACTTTCAGCCATTCGCGTGGAAGCCTCGCATTTAATGAAGAGAATATCGCGGACGGTAAAGGTTACTTCATGATGCCTTCGACTGATTCCGATCTTCAGTATAAAGTGGTTGTTGAGAAGAACGACGGTTCGACAATAGAGCGTGAGGGAAAGATTGAAGGTGTGGAGCGTGCGCACGAGTACGTCATGAATATCACTGCCGACGAGGGTGAGAACACACTCGGTGGTGGTCTTATCCGTATCACGATCGAGGATATTCCTGTGATCGAGGATGTGGTGGAGATTTATGGCCGTCCCACCATTATGGGTGAAGGTTTCGACCTCGCCTCGCAGATTGTAGGCGACCCTGCGGCTGCTCCCGGAACTTCTAAGGCCTTCACTGATAAGGTTGTCTATATGCGAGCTTACGATGGCATCTCAAAAGCTGTGCTCACTTTCGGTCAGGGATTCGATAATTTCTTAGGCACAGGCTCGTCCTCGGTCGATCTCATCAACCCGGAAGGTATCACTCGCGCTCAACTTGAAGACCTTGGCATCGTCTGGGATGGTCCGGTGATGCGTGCCGAGGAGTCATCTGAGAAAACCATGCAGGAGATGCGTGTGACTTTCAAGAAATCATTCTTCGACAATCTTGCCGAGAACCCCGAGGAATATCAGTTGGAAATCAATGTCCTCGATGAGCAGAAACCGCAAAGCAAGTATCAGGTGATGACTTTAAGAATTGCCAACACCGATGATGCCGTGGAGGTGAAAGCTCCTGTTGAGACCATAGATGCACCCAACCCCGAAACAGACCCTATGGGCATTCTTGCACATACTGCAACGCTGCAGGGTATAGTGAAAGATGATGCGGCTACAGATTACGGCATCCGTTACCGTAAACTCGGAGATTCTGAATGGATCGAGATTCCGGCCAATCAGACAAGAGCTTCAGCCGGATTGCGTTATTCGGTTACTCTGACCGGTCTTGAATCAGGAACTACTTATGAATATAAGGCATACGAGGCCAACTATGATAATTGTGCTGTGCTCAGATTTACGACTGAAGGTGAATTCTCATTGCCTAACGCCTCTTTCGAGGAGTGGTCGACTTACAGCGCAAGCACTATGCTCGGCACCAAGAATGTCGCGCTTCCCTGGGCCGAGGGGAATAAGGATAAGTCTTTCTGGGGATCGGGCAACGAAGGTTCAGCTACGGCCAATTTGACTTTGACCGATAAGTCAGCCGATATGCTTCATTCCGGTTCATATTCTGCCCGTCTTGAATCAAAATCAGCGTTAGGAGTGTTGGCTGCAGGAAATATTTTCATCGGCCAGTATGTTAAAACTGATGGTACAAACGGCGTTCTTTCCGTAGGACGGGAATACAATGGCAGTCATCCCAGTAAACTCAAGGTCTGGGTAAATTATCGCCCCGGCAACGGAGTTACAATTAAAGATAGTAATAAGGAATTCCTTCCCGAGAATTTTGCAGGCGGTTCTGATCACGGTCAGATTTATGTGGCGTTGGCAACAGAGCCGATAGAGATTCGCACAAATCCGAGCAACCGCAAGGTCTTCAATGTGGATGATCCTGTGGTGTTGGGATACGGTGAAGTTACATGGACTTCAGCTTTCGGTCCCGACGGAGGTCTGGCTGAAGTTGAAATTCCGATAACATATTTCGAGCAGGCCAAGACTAAGAAGGCTACTCATCTTGTGGTCGTGGTGTCAGCTTCCAAGTATGGTGATTACTTCTCGGGAGCGGCCGGATCGGTAATGTATCTCGACGATTTCGAACTTGTATATGAGAATTAATAAAAGTAGAGGTTTTATAATATCAGCCTTTTTGACTCTGTGCGCTATAGGCGCGCAGAGTCAATCTGTGTTTGAAAAAACTATAGAGATGCGTCACGACACGCTTCATATCACTCCGGCTATGGTAGATTCGCTTCGCAATGCCGAGGAGATCGAGGAATTCAAGAGGGATGTGGAGTCGGTGGTGTTCGTGCCGAAAGGACAGTGGGTGACAGGGTTGTCGATATCTTACTCTCAGACCAATCAGAACAACTATCAGTTTCTGATTCTTGAAGGTATATCGGGTGATACATATAGCTTCAAGGTGTCGCCGATGTTATGTTATATGTTCAAGGATGATATGGGAGCGGGACTGAAATTTTCCTACGCACGTTCGCTTACGAAACTTGAAAACGCCAGCCTGGTGCTGGATTCGGAGTCGGACTACAGTGCGGAACATTTCTATTCCCTTTCTCACAATTATTATGCCACGGCGTTTTTCCGCAATTATTTTTCTATCGGTCATTCCAAACGTTTCGGTTTCTTCAACGAGGTCCAGTTGCAGTTAGGGGGAGGACAGTCGAAACTCACGACCGGAGTGGGTGAGGATCTCAGCGGTTCATACGAAAGAAATTTCTCGCTCAACGTAGGTATAGCCCCGGGTATGGCCGTGTTCCTCAATAATTATTCAGCTATTGAGGTTAATGTGGGAGTGCTTGGATTCAATTACAGGAACACCAAGACCCTTACGGATCAGATATATGTGGCCCGGCGCAAGTCGCAGTCGGCCAATTTCCGAATCAACCTGTTTTCGATAACCTTTGGCGTAGCCTTTTATCTCTGATGTGACTTATGGAAAAACGTAAAAATCTGTATATAGCATTGGCGGTGGCGATAATGTCGGTTTTCACATCTCTGCAGACTCTGGCTTCGGAAGTGAATGATTCGGCAGCTAAGCCTGAACTTAACGGTAAATATATTTTCGTTCCCGATTCGTTACAAAGTGATGTCTTGAGAATTCTCAAGGGGCACTCGAAAGTGGTGGATGATGAGAATAAGATAGATTCATCCGAGTTGGTGAGCTGGAGAGGCGACACGTTGCCCATGCAGCTTAAGACCAGAAATTTCGGACGCTTTGACCGCGGATTGTCGAATTATCTTTTCATTCCGCGTGGGCATTGGAGTTTCGGTCTTACGGCCTCATACGGGGAGATTTCAACCGATCAGCTCCAGTTGATGGGATTGCTGAGCGATATTGACATATCGGGTCATATCTTTTCCGTCAAGCCGTATATTATGTATTTTATAAAAAACAATGTATCGGTCGGTCTGCGGTTCGGATACACTTCGGCGAAAGGGAATGTCGATTCGTTTAAAGTTGATATAGACGATGACATGAATTTCAATCTACACGACATTATGTATCGCAACGAGGGTTATACAGCTGCATTCACCTTGAGGCAATATATCGGTATAGCCCGTCGCGGACGTTTCGGAGTGTTTAACGAAGTGGAGCTGGCGTTTTCGTCAGGAAATTCTGATTTCGCGCGCCCGTACGCCGGAGAGTTGCGCAACACTCACACCACCTACATGGATGCTGCCCTGAATTTCTCTCCGGGTGTGTGCGTCTTTATAATGGAGAATGTCTCGTTCAACCTATCTTTCGGCGTGTTCGGTTTCTCGTTGCGCAATGAGAAGCAGATGGAGAACGGCGTGGAAGTGGGTAATCGGCTGACATCCGGTGCCAACTTCCGATTTAATATATTTAACCTAAACTTCGGTATCGCGGTGCATATCTGATGCCGGCATGAGATGCTATTGAATATGAAATTGAGATTTGACATAATGTCGCTATCCTGCTCGGTGATGATTTTATTGCTTACAGCAGGATGCATCAGGAATGACATCCCATATCCGAGGATTCAGCAGAATATCATCACGCTCGTGGCCGAGGGTCAGCAACGTGCAGCGTCGATCAATTCTGAGCGCAATGAGGTTACGGTATATCTCGATGAGACCGTTGACATTCAAAGTGTGAAATTTTCCGAATATACGTATTCCGAAGGGGCCGAAAGCACTCCGAATCTTGGCGAAGGGCGCTACAACCTGTCTTCGCCGATTATTGTGACGCTCCATAAATATTATGACTATGACTGGACTGTAAAAGCCGAGCAAACTATCGAACGATATTTCAGTGTCGAGGGTCAGATCGGCGAGAGTGTCATAGATGTTATCGCAAAACGTGTGATCATCACTATGCCTGAGGGCACTGACCTCAGGAATCTGACATTAGACCGGGTGAAACTTGGGCCGGCCGGCATAACAACAATGTCGCCTGATCTGACACCGGGAAAAATCGACCTTTCTTATCCGTTGAGAGTGGCCGTGGAATGTTTCGGCCGCACTGACTATTGGACAATTTATGTGGAATTATCCGAACTCGTGGTTTCCACTTCAAGGGTCGATCCCTGGTCTGAGGTGGTTTGGGCATACGGCGATGGCCCGTCGGATGTGAAGAATGGTTTTCAGTATCGTGAGGCATCATCTTCGGAATGGATTGATGTGCCGATGGGTTTGGTAACTCAAGTTCAGGGAGCATTCTCATGCTATATCCCGCACCTTAAGCCTCTGACCGAATATGTGGTGCGAGCTGTATCGGGTAAGGATTACGGTAATGAGGTGAGGGTTACTACAGAGGCCACAGCGGTGCTTCCCGATGGCGATTTTGAAAACTGGTGTCAGATCGGAAAGGTAATCTTCCCTTATGCCGAAGGTGGTGAGCAGTTCTGGGACAGCGGCAACACCGGAAGTGCGACATTAGGCCCGAATCTGACTGTGCCCTCCGATCATACACCTACCGGATCAGGTAAGTCAGCGGAGTGTACCACTAAATTTGTCGGCATCGCCTCTATCGGCAAGTTAGGTGCCGGATCCTTGTTCACAGGTTCGTTCCGGAAGGTTGACGGCACTAATGGTATCCTTGACTTCGGTCGTCCGTGGAATTTGCGTCCCACTAAACTCAGAGGTTATTTTCAATATAAAGCCAAAAATATTGATTATGTCTCTACGGAATTAGCCGCGTTGAAGGGTAGACCTGACACCTGCATAGTCTATATAGCACTCACCGACTGGACCGCTCCTTACGAAATCAGGACCAATCCTAAAAACAGAATACTCTTTGATAAGGATGCGCCCTATGTGATCGGTTACGGCCAGATGCAATATAGCGGTACGATGGATGATTTCAGCGAATTTGAAATCGATGTCAAATATAAAGACACGGCTAAAGTGCCCTCGTATATCCAGATCACATGTGCCACATCAAAATATGGTGACTATTTCACCGGAGGAAACGGATCTGTGTTGTGGGTAGATCAATTCTCTCTTGGTTGGGATTTGACGGAATAGCGGTGTTTATTATACTTTCGCTTATGTTTAGATCATTTTTATTTGCATTGATATTGGTGTTGACAGCCCCTGCTGCGTGGAGTCAGACATATTTCGAGCCCGCCGCAGGAGATGTCTATTCTCCCGGCTCACGCCAGAAAAAGATTGGAACGTCTACAGATATAGCTGTTATTGCATTGCCGGCTGCGGCTCTGATTGGCATCCTGGCTCAGAAAGACTGGCAGGGATTGATTCAGGGAGTGGAGACCGCCGGAGCTACAGCCGCAGCCACACTGATTTTAAAATATGCCGTAAAAGAGCGTAGACCCGACGGATCAAATATGCATTCTTTCCCTTCGGGCCATACTTCAGTGAGTTTTGCTACGGCCGGTTTTCTTCAGCGGCGCTACGGTTGGAAAGTTGGAGCTCCCGCTTATGCCATCGCCGCCTATGTCGGGTGGGGACGGGTATACGCGAAGAAACATCACTGGTGGGATGTTGTGGCCGGTGGGGCGATTGGAGCCGGATGCGCATATATATTCACGACTCCATTTGCAAAAAAACATAAACTCAGCCTTGCGCCCGTTTATGATGGGACCACCGCCGGGATGACTGCGTACATGGAATTTTAACAAATCCTGCGTATATAATAATTAGAAAAGAGAGATTATTCTTGGTAAGAAGATAATCAGGCCGACTGCTACGGCCGAAATTACGAATAGAAGGACGGAGCCTGCTGCTACGTCCTTTGCTATTTTTATCAGAGAATTCTTCTCGGGCGACACTTTATCGCAGATTTTCTCAATCGCAGTGTTAAATCCCTCGGCCATAAACACGCCCCCGATGGCAAATATCACTGCGCACCATTCCCAACATTCGATCTTAAACAAAGCTCCGGCAGCAATCACACACACGGCCGCAAAAAGATGAATCTTGGCATTAGCCTCATTATGGAATAAAAATATAATACCTTGCCATGCGTAAACGAAAGATTTCCCCCGCTTCAAGAAATAGTCACCCATATATAGAATATCTGATCCAATTTAATCATTACATAAATTCTTCATGCAAATATAATCATAAATATTGATAAATCCGCATTATGAATCGGGGGCATGGCTCGAATGAAATGAGTGCAAAAAGGAGTAGAAATAAAAAAAATCGGCATTTTTCGTGTGGATTGTGGTCTTATTTTTTGAAGTAAGAGCGAAAATTTCGGCATTTTTTGCATGAAATTTAGCCCGGATCAAGTGAGAGTAAAAAAGAGTTCCTGAGATTTAGAAATAGTGTTAACAAAACGAAAGAGATTTTAACATTTATTGATTCAATTGAAATTCAATAAAATATCAACGGATAATACAATTTTTTGAAAATAATTTTGAACAATACTTGCACAGCGCGAAAAAACGTTATAACTTTGCAACCGCAAACGAGAAACGACGGTAACGATAACAAATCTGAAACCTGACTCGGATGCGAAAAGAACAATGAAATTTTGCCACAAGACAAGCAGCGACATTCTTGAAGAATGTTGAGATATAGAGACAAGGGAGACATAAGTCTCCGTTCTATTCCTTA
>JAIEAO010000006.1 GCA_029071345.1 Muribaculaceae bacterium
ATGGCTTCATTCAACTTTGCATATCGGCTTTCGCCCGTATGCGATTGGCTATTTGAACAGTCAAAGTAATTGTCAAACTACATTTGTAGAGACTGGCAATATTTTATTAGAGCAGACAGATTTTGTTTTGACAAAATCTGTCTGCTCTGTTATTCAGGTACGTAAATAATATCTCCGCGCTGAAGTATTGAACGTCTCCGTGCCATCATTTTTTATCTTTGAGTGTCTGTACAATGAAGTCTAATTAGTCATAATATACTAAGGTGTTAATTGATAAGGGCATATTCTTTCAGAGTATGTCCTTATTCTATATTTATATCTCAACAAAACTAAAATGGCTACAATAAGAGTAAAATTTCGACCATCAACTATTCCTGATAAGGAGGGAACAATCTTCTATCAGGTGATTCACAAGAGAAAGTGTCGGCAAATACATCCTGATTATCATGTTTTCAGTCACGAATGGGATGAAAACCGTTCAGATCTTGTAATAGACAATAAAAGTAATCGCAGAAGTTTTTTGATTTCGGTCAAGGGACAAATCCAGTCGGATATTGACCGATTAGCTAAGATTATCCACGATTTGGATCAAAGGATAATAGAATATTCTGTCGATGATATTATCGTCAAGTTTGATCAACGCGGGAAAGAATGTTCTCTCAGCAATTTTATGAAAAAGATTATATCCCGACTCAAAGAAAATGGCAAATTCAGAACATCTGAGACATATACATCTGCTCTGAAAAGTTTCATGTCATTTCTTCAAGATATGAAACATCAGGGCCGAATACAATCAGATGATATTATGCTTGATAGTCTCAATGTCGAGATAATGGAAGCTTATGAGTCTTGGCAAAAAAAGCGAGGAAATACCCGGAATACCGTCTCATTTTATACTCGGATACTGAGAGCCGCGTATAATCGTGCCGTTAGAGACGGTTTAGTCCTACATGACAATAAGCCTTTTCGCACGGTATACACGGGGATTGATAAGACTGTGCGACGTGCTTTACCTATTAAACACATTAAGGCTATTCGTGATCTTGATCTAAGAGACATTCCAGAGTTGGATTATGCACGCGATATGTTCATTTTGAGTTTCATGCTCAGAGGTATGAGCTTTATAGATATGGCATTTTTACGTAACTCGGATTTAGTAGATGGACAGATTATCTATAGAAGAAGGAAAACAGGTCAACAACTCATTATTGGCTGGACTAAAGAAATGCAGGCTATCGTTGATAAATATCCTAAAAACCAAAGCATCTATCTACTTCCTATCATTAGGAGATCGGGACTCAAGGAACGCTATATATATAGGAATGTGGCATACAATATCAACCATAATCTTAAAAGAATTGCCAAAAAAGTCGGAATAGCTGTTCCGTTGACCTTATATGTGGCACGACATAGCTGGGCATCAGCAGCTAAAAGCAAAGGTATTCCACTGAGTGTAATCAGCGAAGGGATGGGACATGACTCAGAAACTACAACACGAATATATCTAACCGGACTTGACACTTCAACTATAGATGACGCAAATCAAGTCATCCTCTCGTGCTTATGATGTATAAATAAGCCTCTGTAGCCATCCAATTCTCTAAATAAGAGAGCATTAATCCGGGATGCAAAATTACAAACATCTGATGAAATATGCAAGTTTTAGGCCGTATATAAACAGGGATTTAACATTTGGGTATCGTATGAGTATTGTATTGATATCCCATCACTGTTTTGCAATAACAGGATTTGGCTTAAGGTAACATGCTTAGTTATAACACTATAAGCTTCATCCAATTCTCTTATTTAGAGAGTATAAGACTTTAAGAAATATAACAACCCCAGACTCAATGCAAAGATATATTTTATCTATAGTTTTGCTTATCCTGTTCGGACTCCATAATACAATGAACGCACAGGATGTCGCAGTGAAGACTAATGGTCTTTACTGGCTCGCGACCACACCTAATATCGGTGCTGAGTTCGCACTGGCAAATAAGTGGACAGCCGAACTAACGGGAGCTTATAACCCGTGGACATTTAAGGACAACAAAAAACTACGCTTCTGGCTTGCTCAGCCTGAAGTGAAATACTGGTTTTGTGAAAAGTTTGAGGGACATTTTGTCGGTATCCATGCTCATGGTGCTCAGTTTTACAGCACACTGGCTCATAAACGTCGTGACGGTTACCTTGCAGGTGCCGGAATAAGCTATGGATATGACTGGATATTGTCGCCTCACTTTAATATAGAGGCTGAAATCGGTTTAGGATATGCCCGTCTCTGGTATAAGGAAAGCGATTGTATACCCTGTATAAAAAATCAAGTTAGGAAACACAAGGACTATGTAGGTCCTACGAAAGCAGCAATCTCATTGATATACATATTCTAAACTGCCATATATGAAACAGAATATAAAATATTTAGCAATCTCATTTGCTTCTGTCGGAGCCATCTTGGCTACAGGCTGTGCTACTCATAAGGCTGACAGATATGTAACAGCTTCGCCTTCTCCTTGTGTAATTGTTCCCGACTCGGCTAATAATGCTAAGTTAGACATATTGCTCAACGTACCGTCACACTATCTTTCCAAGAGAAGCAGAATCGTTATCACTCCTCAACTTATAGCCGGTGATACTGTGATAGATGAATTCTCCCCATTAGCAGTATATTCTCCTATATATATAAAGAAAGTAAAGCGTCTGGAAGTTCTTGAGGGATATGTAGACCCTTATTCGGAGTCTGCAATTACTCTCAAATCCACTTCAGAGGCTGTGGAGATTCCCTTGTCGGAAACGGTTGAACTTCCCGATGGGATTGAGAATGCCCGAATGATTGCAGTGATTTCAACTGATGGTTGTGGTGAGTGTACCGGAATTGATACAATAAGTGTAGCTGCATTCGGTTCCCCTATTACTCTTATTGAGCCTAAAAAGGAATTGAAAGTATCTTGGATAGAACCGGAATTTAAAATTCGTCCTAAAATTATGGAGGGGAAAGGTGTCGCAAACCTTCAGTTTGTCATAAATAAGCACGATATCAATCTCGGAATGGGCAATAACCGTCAGGAGCTTGATTCAATGGTAGCCAAATTGGAGCCTGTTCTTAATGATACGCTTGCCACGCTGACATCTCTCGAGATTTTTGGTATGGCTTCGGCCGACGGTTCATTTGCATTTAATACCTCACTATCCCGAAATCGTGCTAACTCTGCAAAGAATTGGCTCATCGAGCAACTGAATATATCTCCGGATGTTCAACGGATCATTAAAGTGGGTTCTCGTCCTGAAGGTTGGCAGCCGGTATTGGACGCGATGAAAGCTGACAATCATCCCGACACAACATTGGTTCAGGATATTTTGATTAAGTATGCCGACCAGAATGATGATGTCGCTGAACGTTACATTCGTCGACTTGCTTGTTGGAACGATATTAAGGCTAAATATCTCCAGAAAGATCGTAAGGTAGAGTATGTGTATACCTACACAATACGCAGCTTTACTGACGACGCCGAACTTCTGGATATGTATAAAAAGCGTCCTGACGCATTTAACGAGGATGAACTTCTTCGCGTGGCATCTTTGGCGACCGATGATAAATCTCGTAAAGATGTTTATCTCACCATCATGAAATATTTCCCTCAATCGGCAGTTGGTGCAAACAATCTCGCTGTACTCTATCTTAACGAAGGTAATGTGGACAAGGCACAGGAGATTCTTGATGCGCAAAAAGAGTATACTCCGGAACAGCTTAATACGCTTGCTGCAACCTATGTATACGAAGGCGATTACCAGCATGCCATAGAGCTTCTTGAAGAGGTCGATTTGCCCGAAGCTCGCTATAATCTCGGACTGCTTAAAGCAAAACAACGCAAGTTTGAAGAAGCATATAAGTTGCTGAGACCATACAACGATATAAATGCAGCTATCACAGCCCTCAGTCTTAATAGGAATGATGAGGCACGTGAAATTATGGCTCAAGTTAAGGTCAATAAGCCTTTGACGGAATATGTCTATGCACTTATCTCGTCACGAAATAACGATGATAATGCTCTCTTTGAGCATCTTGGTGCAGCCTGTGCAGATGAACGACTACGTCGTCGTGCGGCTTATGAACCGGATTTCTTAAAGTATGCCGATAATGAGCGTTTCAAATCAATTGTTGGCGAATAAAATATTATGAGACAATGAAAATAATATACAAGATAGCGATACTCCTTTTTCTGTCGACCGTAACAGTGTCGTGCATTAGGGACGAACTCCAAGAGTGTCCCCCTTTACGAGTCAATATCGCGGTAAAGGATAAAAATTACTTCAATGTTGACAATGTTGCCTTGGAGGAGCGCAAGAGTGAAAATTTGCCGTTCCGCGAATATGTTCCCACTCTTTTCTACACACTGCGCGATCTGAAGACCGGAGAGATTGTTGATGAGTCTGACGTAATCAATGTAAAGGGTGATAATCAGGTGTATACAGCCGATTTCTGTCCTTGTATCCCTCACGGTACGTATATACTTACAGTTTGGGGTGGTATGAAAGATATGGATTCTCATAACGATGACTATACATCGATGACTTTCCATCCTGAACATATCAATGGTCGTGATATGTATCTCGTAAATGATACTTTGGAATATACCCCGACTAAATATGATTACACTGTAGAGATGGAGCGTGTAAAGGGAAAGCTGATTATTCAGGCAGAAAACTTGCCGGAAGGTATTGAATTCTCGGAAAAGTCGGTTAATAACCTGTTTGGTGGTGTAAATCATAAGTTTGAATATTCAGGAACAACTCATGTAGCTACCAGTCAGCAATGGCAGGGCAATGAAGTTATTACCAAAACTATCCTTGCTCCCTCGATAAGCGAAAAAGCGTCTAAACTTGAAGTTAGGCTTCATGATGGCTCTTTATTAAGCAGAAGCGGAGATTTAAGCATAATCGATGCATATCAAGTATCGATAACAATGAGCCGTAACAAACTCACAGTAGTTCGGTATGTCTGGAATCAGTATAAGAATGATTTTGACATATATGTATTGATCGATGACAACTGGGAAAAAGTTCACGGTATGCAGATCGAAGAATGAGATTTAACTCAATTAATAAACACTTAAATTATCACAAATTTTTAACTTCTATGAAGAAAACTATTCTTCTCGGCGCTGTGGCATCGGCTATTGTGATGCTCAGCTCTTGTAGCAGCGAAGATGAACCCATCATCAATGGTGGTGAAGTCGGGAATGCCGCGCAGGAACTCGTCCTGCAAGTATCGAACACCGACGACGGTATGCGGTCACGCGCAGGTCGTCCTCTGTACAGTAGCGAAGCAAAGCAGAGCATCGATAAAGTTAAGCTTATCATCTGCAATAGTGCTAATCAGGTAAAGTACGTCGAAGACATTGCCAACTGGAATACAGGAAGCGTATCTACCTCATACAACACTGGTGGTCATGGACGAATGAAAACCATCACAATCCCCGAAGCACAGAAGCTCCATCAGGGTACCTATACTGTATATGCAGTTGGTTATCACAGTGGATCTGACTACAACACCTCATCGCTTGAAAGTGTAAAAGTGGACGGTACTTTCAATGCCAATACTCAGTTGACACTCAGCAAGGGCGTAGGTGAAGAAATCTTCGCCGGCAGCCTGGAACTTGTAGTTAAGGAGGGTGTAGGTTTCAATTCTAAAATCATCCTTAACCGTCAGGTAGCAGGTGCTTACGGCTACTTTGAAGCTATCCCCTATGTAGCAGGCGCTACCAAACTTCAGCTTGTAACAAAATCGAGCACCAACACAAATCTTGTGCTCGGCAATTTCAAGAACCAGATTCTTACTTCAAACGGTACAAGCACAACTACCGAATATGTAGTAAACGGTGCTTCTGCATCTGAAAACAAGGTTATTTACACCATCAATCTTAAAGACTGGTTCGGTAGCGACCTTAAGGAAAAGGACGGTATCTTTGATACTACTAACTGGACAAAACCTGCCGTGTACGGTAACAACGCAAAATTTAAAGCCGGTTCGGTATTCGGCGGTGAATTCATTATTCCCTTCGCTAAGACAAGCGGCCAGGGTACTTTCGTGCTCGAACTTACCGACGACTCTAACAAAGTGCTTAAATCATGGTCGATCAACCTTGATGAAGAGTCCGACGGTCAGTGCCAGAACCACACTATTTATACTTTCGACGGTACTAAGTGGAACTCTGCGACTAACAAGGATGAGAAGAACTGCTACAATGTAGTACGCAACCACCTTTATGGCATCGGTGCACGTCCTCAGGATACTCCCGAAGTGCCCGGTAACGGTCCTGACGATCCCGAGCCCCTTAACAAGAAAGAACAGCTTACCCTTCGTGTAAACGACAACTGGGAAGTAATCCACAAAATGGATATAGAAGAACTCTGACACAGCTAAACATAAGATAATCACCCGTATATCGGGTGATTATCTTTCAAAAAAAGAGGGCTACACCCGACGATAAATCAATCGAATATGTCATTAAATTCTATAATAAATAAAATAAGAAGTCTTGGCTATGTAAGCGTACTGTCAGTTGTCGCTCTTGTTTCGTGTACAGATACTGAACTTGCCTACAACGGACCTGAATACCTTTACGCTTCACGCGCACTGCAGGAAGTTGAAAATCCCGGCGGATTAATTCAACAAACCGATGGCACATGGAAAAGTGTCAACTGTCGAGTGCCTATCGTAGGCCCCGGACGTATTGTTAATGAAATAAATACCTCGACCGTCAATGTAATCGGTGTCGGTCAGGGGTCACTTGATAATGTTATAGATGCCGACTTAACCAACACATGCGTAATACCTGTTGGTATAAGTGCCGGTGTCGCCTATACTCCTATAATTTCGGTCAAAGACCTTTATCATGTCTATGCCGCCGGACAGAAAGTTGGTTTTGTATATAAAGATACCGATAATGGCGGAGCACAGCTCCTTAGTCTTGACCTTATAAAAGGCATGACTCTGGAGACATATCTCAAAGGGAAAAAGCAGCAATCAGTGTATGCTGCTGATGAAACAAGTACACTGAAACTTGACTTAATTGCATTTAATACGGGAGGTTCTGTAGCAGACCGCGTATTATCTTTTGATGCAGAAAAACCATTCGACGAAGTACGCATGAGTTTTACGGGTGTCAGCGCAACGGTGGCATCAAACATTGCTCTTGCGATTAAATATGCTTTCGTGGGTGAAAATCCTGAAATACGTGCCACATCCGAACCCCAATTCTCCTATTATTGGACGGGAGGGTCGCCCGCGATTCAGACAAAATTGTCTAATACAGGCTGGACCATGACCAGCGTTGCAGGGGCCGACGCCCTTGTTGATGCTGACACAGAAAACTCCGCACCTTTCACCGTTGTGTTGGGTGCGCCATCAATGGCCACTGTCAATTTCAATCGCACAATTCCGGTTGGTACCGAGATTGGCTATTGCTTCAGCGGTGTCAATGTGATTGGTCTCGGACTTTTTGCACAAACTGCTCCGACACTGATTTCATACGATGACAATCGAGCCGAGGTTGAGCGTTCCACTCCTTCTCAATCTGCTCTCGGCTTGAGTGTCGTTGGCGTGACAGGGAAAAATCTCACCAACATGGTCACGACCAAAGAGTGTTCACAACTCAAATTTCAGCATCCAAGTGAACTTCTCAAAGTCGGAGGGATGTCGGTTTACTATGCCTACGTCCGAGAAGGTGTGAAGCTGGATCCGGTAAACTACTTTACCTTTGGCGATGATATTACTTATAATTTTGCTTACCGACTGCCTCAACCAGCCGAGGGAAGTGTGCAGTATTTCATCCTCTCCCAGCCTTATGGCACCGAACCGTCGATTGAAAATGGCAAGTTAATAGGAATGACCAAAGATGGCGCATATCGTGTTCAGGCTTTATACACTGCACCCGATGGACGACAGGTTAGTCAAGTGGCAACTATAACACATCTTTCTGTAGATACTCCGTCGGGCTGTAATACATATATCACAGCATCAAGTCACGGAGCACATGCTACTAACGCACTTGGAACTGACGTGTGTGTACTCTGTCTTTTCAATGGCAATAACGATCTGAATAATGTCGTAGATAATAATCCAAACAATTACGCAACCTCTGGTTCGGTAGCATCAGTTCTCGAATGGAGTCCGGTAGCTGCTTTCCAGATGACAAAGCCGGTTGAAAGCCGGGGCGAAAAGACTCGTGTAGGTTTCATTATACAGTCGAACAGCTATTTGCTCGATCTGAGTGCATTGAGTCTATTTACAATTAAACTCTACAACGGCGAAACACTTATAAGCGAAAACACAACCGACGATAAAACCAGTATAAAACTCGGTCTGATAGGTTACGACCAGAGCAAAATGCGTCTGAGTGTCGAAACTGATAAGACTTTCGACCGCATCGAGCTTTGGCGTAAGGGTGTCGCTGATGTTGCTACATCTATAAGAATTTATAACATATTCCAAGAGCCTGTAGGCTGTGAACAGTCATTCATAGGTGGTGGCTGTATGGAAATTATGACAAACGTGAAGGATAATCTTGTGATTGACTATCCTAATACGATTCTTGGTGCAGGTGTATTGACTGTAGGTACTTCATTCACTGACCTAGATTATATTATCGATGGCGACCATGAAACAGGGGCTTTGCTCGGTAATATAGCGTCAGTTGGAGGAACAACTGTAGCTCTAAAATTCAATAAGCAAAAAGGTAATCAGTCGATTGGCATGATTTTCAGTGGACTGAAAGGTCTTGCTGACGTCAATCTTGCTGATGTTGGAGTGCTCAAGGTGTATTGTGGCGATAAAGAGGTTGCATCCTCAGTGGATGTTGATGTACTCGGAGTAGATGCCTTGGGTATGGGAGACTATACTTTTATAGAAGTAATGCCTGAAGAAGATTTCGACCGCATCACATTTACTACTGCGGGAGTGAGTCTACTTTCAACAACTAAGATTTGTGGTGTGTATTACCGTCCTGATTCTGACGGCGACGGCATCCCCGATTGTGCTGACAATGACGATGATGATCCTAAGTCACTTGAACCTCAGGGCGATGATTTCCACACCTGTTACGGCAACCCACTGACTATCCCCGTCACTACCAATGGTGAGATTACGGATGTATATGTGTATGCTTATGACTCAAGAATAAACGACAATGTGAAATGCAAGGGTAAAGTAAGTGGAGGGTTGCTCACAATTCCCGCTAAGGCTCTCCCCGTAGGAAAATACCTTTTATTTATCTATTCTGAGGACGAATATCTATGCTCGGACATCACCGCCATCATTCATCCCGTAAAGACTACTTGGAAAACCAACGCTCAATCTATCGACTGGAATGAATGGGATAACTGGTCGGATGGTAGTCCTTGGTCATGTACTGATGTTATTATTCCTTCCAATGCCAATATCTATCCGGAACTACAGGCTGATGAGAAGAATTATTGCAAAAACATCCACTTTGAGCCGGGTGCAGAAGTGGTCGGTCTCAGCCATCTGAATATCGGACAGAAAGCATTTGTGGATCTCGCACTTCAAGGCGGCTCCTATTATCTCCTTTCTGCCCCTCTGAAAGAGATGGTTACAGGTGATATGTTCATTTCTCCAAATGTAAGCTGGAGCAGCGATAAGTATTTTGAATTTCTCACCGCGTCCAATTATAAGGAAAGCAGAAACCGACCGATCGTCTACCAGTATTTCTGGAATGGTACGGCAATAGAGAATGATAAGGATTTGAACGGTGAAGATGTAGGCACTGCACAGTGGTCAAAAGACTTCAATTCAGTTTCCACTCGCTATGAACTTGGTCAGGGTTTCCTGTTGCGGGCAGGTGCGACTTCAGATCGCAACGGTTACACCTTCCGTTTCCCGAAAAATCATACTTCATATTCTTATTACTCATCCGACGGAACGTTTACAGGTGTAACCGAGAATATCGTAAGAAATACATCTCTTACAGGTTCACTTGCACTTACGGGCAATGCAACAGTTCAATTGAAAAATAAGGCTGCATCCAATGTCTTCCTGATGGGTAACCCATATATGACACATATCAATGTGTCAGAACTGGTGAAAGCAAATTCAGCAATCAAGGAAATAAGAGTGAGCAAGACAAGAACATATAATCTTAACAGACCTATTGAAGAGCAGACTGTATCAAGTACAGATGATAATACTCTTCTTGTTGCACCAATGGAAGCTTTCTTCGTGATTGCCAACAACGAGGCTACCACCTTGGATGTGACCCTAACCGAAGGAATGCTAACTCAGAAACGCTCAAAAACTAAATAATGAGGAACAAAGTTATGATACAACGATATTTAAAATATCTTGCTTGTGCGCTAGCTGTATTTGCAGTAAGTAGTTGTTCCGACACTGATGTACTCGAACCAGATGTTGAAGTGGATAACACTCCCGGTTCAATTGCTATAGCCATTGATAGCAATTCTCATCTGACCTCCCGTACTTCAGTCGTGGATCCCGATGATAACCTTCGGGGAAAACAACATGTTACCCGTGTACAGTTATATATCTTCGAAGTGTTAACCGATGGCGATTGTGAATGTGTCGCTACTGAAGATATTAAATGGCATCATCTTACCGGGGCTTTAGAAGGATTGGATACTCGTCTGAAAAAGTACACCACAGTTTATCAAGGATATGAGTCTGGAAAGCAATATAAATTTATTGCTTTCGGATTTGACGATACGTTTAAGGGATCGGAAGCCAACCCTGAGTTCCTCGGTAAGAATTCAGTCGAAGCATTTGGCGCGCCCAACAGTATTATTCAGGTAAAGGATAAACTGAATACAAACAATTTCTTCAGTTTGCGGAATGACAAATCTTCAAATATTCTTAACCATTCTGAAGTATTCGCGGGAACACAGACTTATACCGCCGAGGAACTTAAAAATGGTAGCTCCTCATCGCGGACCATAGAGTTATATCGTCGTGTAGCCGGTGTAGTAGGTTATTTTACAAAATCACCTAAATCGATCGATGGCATGGATGTGAAAAGTGTCGTGCTTCGTATGTGCCGAAACCAGTACACTCAAACATATTTCTTGCCCAAGTATGATGCTGATAAATACTTCTCACCAGAAGCTGTACCTGATAGAGACTATAAAGATTTCATAGTGTCATCGAGCACAGAAACAGATGCTGATATAATCAGCAAATATGATGTGACTGATAATAATCAAGGAGATTTCGTAATGTCCGCCTATCTGTTACCTATGAATGGGTCAGACGATACCGGGATCAGCACTATGTGTCTGGACTTTCTTGACGAATCCGGTAGAACAATAGGACGGCGAAAAATCCTGTATTCTGCTGACGCTGCAATAGGCTCACGAAGCGGAACAGGTATCATCGACGATGATGGAGACAATCCCGCCTATCATTATCCCATACGCTCCAATCATTTCTACAAAATGGGTGAACGTAACAAGCCCATCGATTTGAGTGGCTCCACCTCTTACATACTCATTCAGATTGATCCGGTGTGGGACGAATACTACGGTGGTAATCTTGACAACGATAATTCCATCCCGGGCTTAGGTCTTGATAAGGACTGGGGAGAGCATGAGGGTGGAAAACTCGACTAAAATCTACAAATCAGCAAATTAAAACAAACGTAATATGATAAGAAATAAAATCTTGACATTTCCTGCCATGCTGCTTTTCGCACTTATGGCTGTGTCATGCTCATATGATGACGATTTGATGCCTGAGGCTGAAACAGTCTCTACAACATTCCGTTTAGGTCTTGATCCGCAATCAAGAGCGGCTCAAAATCTCAACCTCCAGAACTACGATGCAAAGATATATCTGTACGAGGGCAAGAAAAATGATGACGGCACAATGTCCTATTCTCCTGTAAAAGAGATGATACTTACCGATAATTCGGTAACAATCGAAGATCTGACTGTCAAGAACCAGTATAAGGCGGTATTCTTGGCAATACCTAAAGGTCAGACTCCCGGTCTGCCTAACTACACTCTTTCAGGAATAAATCCTACCTATGATGAAGCCTCAGTACCGTATATCAATGAGGGTATGAATATGACTGATAACAACATTTTCAGGAGTGTGGTATCATTCACCGCATCGACCAATGCCTCAGTGCAATCGACTATCCTTACCCGTCAGAATGGCGCTGTTGAGGTTCGTATAGTAAATACCCCCGGAATTAAATCTGCATCCCTTCACGTTGATGGCTACACAGAGATGTTGCTGAATGATGGTACCGGGGGACAGGTTATTGCCACCGGTAAGATACAAGCGCTGTCGAAGGATAAGGAAGATGGATTTGAAGCCTCAGATGTAAGAATCAGAATAAATCTGTTACCTGTTGAAGACATTACTGATGCTGATGGTAGTAAGAACTATCTTGAACTTACAATGACTGACGGATCAGCGAGGAAATACCCATTGAAGTCAGATCAATCTCAAATACCTATCTATCCTAATCAGGTGACATGGCTTACTATAGGAAACGGATACGGAAACTTTGACGTAAGTTTCAGTGGCAACATAAATGTAGATGATAATGAATGGGACGGCTGGAAAGTCGTAGTTAACAACGAAGCTTTATGAAACGATCAATTATAAGATTATTACTTGCAGTAGCTGTCACTTCTACAGTATTAACAGCCTGTGATAATAGAGAAGATATCCTCAGCGAAAACAATGTTGCAAATCAGGAAGGTAACTTACCCGACGGTTATTTCCGCGCAACATTCTTTCCGCAACCTGCTGATGGTAATTCAGCATCCCGCAGTGCTGTAAATGGGAACTCTCAACAGATACAGTCGCTCGTGTGCCTGATATATCGTAAACAGGCCGACAATTCTTATGATTATGTCACCGAAAAGCAGGTAATCAGCTACGATGGAAATGTAGGAAATGTTACCCCTCAGACATACGAATGGCCGTTACGTCAAGAACTGACTTTTGATCTTCCTTCTGGAGATTATAAAGCTGTATTCGTAGCCAACGTTGACAAAAAACTGTTTGCATCTCAAGGCACAAATGAACTGCTGACCAATTATACCAACAAGTTTGGTTCTGCAAGAATCAATATGCCTGAGGTTGGACCTATGGGCTTTAATGACTACAATATGTTCTATCTGAGCACTGTAGATTTCAGCCCCTCCAATCCTTCTCCGTATGTTATCCTCCAAAGAGTTGTAACTAATAATGTGTACACACGTGCAACTATCGATGATAATCAAGCCGTTAATATGCTTGCTGATAACCTTGTCAAGCAGATACGAGAAAATCAGCTTACCACTGAGTTGGTGCATGACTTGTTGAGAGCTAAAATACTACAGGCTCTGCAGCCTATCGAAGCCTTGACCGGCATTCTCACCCCGGTAGTAGACCGCCTCGTGAATATTCTCTTGGGTGACGTTTTAGAATATCTAAATAAAACACTTCTCGAACAAGTAATTTCACGCTTGGAAGCCTCATTAAAGGCTGATGGAGGACCAGACAATAGTCTTTTGGGACTGAACTACATTCTTAATCCTTGGACGACTGTGGATAATGTAAATGTAAAATTTGTCTCTTTACCTAAAAGCATTGATTTCAATCGTGAATGTCAGTCTTATTATGGTGAAACAGTTTGGACGGGAATTCCCCTAACCAAGCCTGAAGGTATGGAAAATGGAGGAGTCGGAGACTATACTGATCTTCGTCAAGTGTCTATTATCACATTATGTGGTAATCACAAGCTTACAGCTATCGATGTTGAAACACAGAGCTTCCTTCTTGCAAGCACATTACAAAAATTGGATGAGAAGGCTCTAAATGGTCTTTTGGTCAACATACATCAACCACTTGGATATCCAATGCAGTCAAACTTGCAGTACAAGACACCCTTTGAGCTGCTCAATCTTACTTTAAGTGATTTCACTCCGGAACAAAGTCAGGAGAGATTAGCATTATCGGCACAACTTAAAGATATTGTCAATCTTGAAGAGGTAGTCAAGCAGCTTCTCGGAGAAAATATAATATCAGGCTTAATCGGCGGATTAACAAATAATCTGCTTGATCCATTACTTATCGCTCTTGACCAAGTAGTTATTGGCGATCTGCTTGACATTAAATTGCCGGGGCTTAATCTGAACAATATCGCGGTTAATGGTGGTTGGGATGCGACCAAAGTTTCTGACGGAACAATCGCACCATCCTTAGACAAAAAATAATTCCAATGGTAAATTTTATATATCCTTGCAAATTATGGCCGATAGGCACCTTAGTCTATGCGAAACACTGATGCATGTTACCATGAGGCATTGATTTTATATAAGACTACCAACCTGTCAGTAGTAGAAATTTGCAAACAAACCAACACTCCGGTGACAGCGTTCAGAGCTTATCTGAGACGCTGTCATCGTGATTTATTATTGGCGCGATACGGAGTTATTGTTTCGCCTGAGGAAGCAGCTGATATTCGTCTGCGGAAAAGTCGGGGACAAACCCCTCAATCTCGCGCGAAGTACAAAGATGCAATTGCTGCTTGTGATGATATAAAATACATTGAATTAAATGTATCGCAGATTGCACATATTTTCAAATTGAACCCAACGTCACTCAATAATCAATTGCGAAATCATTTTCCAGAAATA